>NZ_JASGEX010000159.1:0-29346 GCF_047606085.1 Parafilimonas sp. | reverse complement strand
GTCTCATGCCTGTCCCGAACTTGCTTCGGGAGAACCTCGCTATGTACCTGCCTCGCCGGCAGGCAGGCATTTCCCTCCCGAAGCTGGTTCGGGACAGGTTGTGTGAGAAAAATTATCATGCCCGGTTTCATTAAATGAAGAGATAACTTATTTGAACCGCTTTTTAAAATTCTGGTTACGGCTGCTGCCGTTGCCGTTATTATTACGATTGCGGTTGTTATTATTGCCGTTGCCATTATTGCGGTTATTGCGGCTGCTGTTGTTGCTGCTGCGGCTTCCAAAATTTTGCCTTCTGCCGCTGCTGCCCCTGCTGCCGTAATCGTCTCTTTCGAAAGTGTTGCGATGCTTGATATAGGGCGTGTTGCTAAATTCAAGCTGGCCGTTTGTTATTTCATCCAGTTCGCTTCTTATAGTATCATCATGTACAAGCTCTTTATGCCAGTTGCTGTAAGCCAGCTTCATGTAATATGCTATAGCATTGGCAAAGCCTTCTTTCTTTTCAGGGTCTTCTTCTTTAAGAGCCTTATCAATTATTATTTCAAGGTTTTTGCCAAGATGAGAAAACTTGGGATAACGCTTGGGATAAGGCAGCGGATCCGGCTTTTGTTTATAAGTTTCTTTCTGGGGAATAGGATAGGGACTGTCCACATCCAGTTTAAAATCGCTTATAAAAAATAAATGGTCCCATAATTTATGCCTGAAATCTTCCACATTTTTCAAATGCGGGTTTAAAAAGCCCATCAGCTCTATCAGTACCTGCGCCTGCTGCTGCCTTTTTTCCCTGTCCTCGATAGTCAGAAGGTATTCCACCATTTTCTGTATATGGCGGCCATATTCACGCATGCTCATTTTATTGCGTGTAGTGTTGTATTCCATTAAAATAAAAAATTAAAGTGGCAAATGTAATTTAATTGGCTAACCGCACCATTTGGAAATTCTTATTGCCTTGTTATAAAAAGGGTATTATTCAGTCTGCCTGTATAAAACAGCTAAGTTATAACCATTTCAGGAATTTTCATCAATTGCGTTGCTTCTGCTTACCAACCGCCGCTGGCGCCGCCGCCGCCACTGCTGCCACCACCGAAACCGCCGAAGCCGCCGCCGCCACTTCCGCCTCCGAAACCTCCACTACCACTGCCCCAGCTTCCGCCGCCCGGAAATAAAGTAGGTATAATCCAGGGATTGAATCCTCTCCGGCTCATCATGCCGCCGCCACGGCCGCCGCCTCTTCCTCTGCCGATAATAAAGAAAATGATGATAAGTATAATGATGAAGCCAATAATATTGCCACCACCACCATTGTCATTATCCGCTGTTTTGCCGCGTTCCTTATATTCGCCGGCCGCCGCTTTTTCCAAAGAATTTACAGCTTCATCAATGCCCCTGTAATAATCGCCGTTCCTGAAATTTGGGGTAATGTCATTTTCAATAATATCACCCGACTGTACATCAGTTATAGCGCCTTCCAAACCATATCCTACTTCTATCCGTATCTTCCTGTCTTCTTTCGAGATAAACAATAAAATACCATTATTGTGTTTTGAGCCGCCTATGCCCCATTCGCGAAAAAGCTTAACGGCATAGTCTTCAACCGGCACATCGTTCAAACTATTAATGGTTACTACGGCTATCTGGTTGCTGGTGGTATCGTTAAAGGCAACAAGCTTCTGTTCCAGTATCTGAGCCTGTTCCGGCGACAGCAGGTTTGCATCATCAACCACCAGCCTGGGCGGGCTCGGCGCTTTTAAAACATCCTGTGCACAAAGATTGATTGTGATAAAGCCAAAAATCAATATGTATAAAAAACGTTTCATTTTACTGTTGAAATAAACTGGCCACTTAAAATGTGAAACCGCGGGTACCATGAAAAATTAGCACAAGCAAGTGATACAACCGTGATGCCATGAAAAACACAAGCCGGAAACAAAACATTGCGCTTATTTGCCAAACACAATATCATCCGGCAATTCATTTTTATCCGTTGAAGCGTCGTAAGGAAAATGCGTTTTAAGCAATGTCCCGGTGTTGAGAATTACCTCAGCAATGCCCTCTGCAATATGATCTTTTTTAAACTTGCTGATCATGTCTTTCACTGCATCATTCCAGAACTGCTGGCCGGCTTTATTATAAATGCCTTCATCGGCAAAAACCGCAAGCTGGTGATGCTGTGCCGCTATATATACCAGCACAGCATTCCGGTTTACCGTTTCATTCATTTTAAGCTGAAAAAAAATTTCCGCAGCGCGGTCAAGCGGGTCAACAAAGCGGCATTTGCTTTCTATAAACAGGCGCACTTCGCCGCTTGTTTGCTGCTCTGCTTCACGAATGGCATTAAGAATTTCTGCTTCTTCTTCCTGAGAAAAAAACTTTTGCTGCTTGGGTTTAAATAAGGAAAACATCAGCAACAATTATTTAATATCGAAGTTAATATCAGGCGCTTTTTCACTGCCGGCGTCAGCTTTATAATAAGCTTTGGTTTGGAAATGAAACAAGCCTGCAAAAATGCTGTTGGGAAATGTGCGCACCTGCAAATTGTATTGATTTACGGCATCATTATAATCGCGGCGGGCAATATTGATGCGGTTTTCCGTGCCTTCAATCTGCGTTTGAAAGTCGCGGAATGCCTGCGTGGTTTGCAGTTGCGGGTAGGCTTCGGCCACAGCCATCAAACGGCCAAAAGCGCTTTGCAACTGGCCCTGCGCCTGCTGGTATTTTTCAAGCGTTGCGGGGTCATTTATATCCACCTGAACGCTGGTTGCCTTAGACCTGGCATCAATTACAGCCTGTAAAGTGGATTTTTCAAAATTAGCCGAACCCTGTATGGTTTTTACCACGCTGTTATACAAATCGGTGCGGCGCTGGTAATTTGTTTCCACATTGCTCCAGGCATTTTGCACGCTCTGGTCGCCTTTAACCAACCCGTTGTAGCTATTGCATCCGCAACCGCCCAAAATAAGTATCACGGCAATTACAACTATTAATCCAAGACTTTTTGTTTTCATTGTTGATTGAATTTTTGTTAAAGATACTTATCAAAACAAATACCTGTTTATGTAATTATGACGAGAAGTCACTGGCATATTTTTGACATGGTGCTGCAATTTGGCCGCAACTGCTTATAATATTGCTTCAGAGCAACCAAAACACAGGCTGCTTCACTATCCTGTTTATTGATAAGCGGTATTTTATTGACAGGCATAATTTTTTTTTAATTATGGCAACAGTTTTCCGTTTCACAATAACATTGTTTCTTTGCAGCGCTTAAAAGCCAATAAATACAGGTGTACCGGCAAATATCAGCCGCAAAGCAGGCCCCGGCCTACATCCTGTTTATATAATTCACAATAAAATAAAAAATTATGAGCAGCATTGTAAAAATTCATGCAAGACAAATTCTCGACAGCCGCGGAAACCCCACCGTAGAAGCTGATGTTATAACCGAAGCAGGTTTCTTAGGGCGTGCCGCCGTGCCAAGCGGGGCATCTACAGGTATTCATGAGGCTGTGGAACTGCGTGACGATGATGCTAAAGTGTATTCCGGGAAAGGCGTTTTAAAAGCTGTGTCAAATGTAAATACAATCATCGCCGGTGGTTTGGCCGGTTTGGAAATAAGCGATCAAACCGGTATTGATGCCAAATTGATTGAAATTGATGGCACAGAAAATAAAAGCAGGCTGGGTGCAAATGCCACGCTTGCCGTTTCTATGGCTGCTGCAAAAGCTGCTGCGCTGGAAGCTGACTTACCGCTATACCGCTATATAGGCGGAACCAACGCCCATATTCTCCCCATGCCCTTAATGAATATTCTAAATGGCGGTGTGCATGCCGATAATAAGATTGATTACCAGGAATACATGATTGTACCAATTGGCGCAGATACTTTCAGCGAAGGCCTGCGCTGGGGCGTTGAAGTATTTCACAAACTGAAAGGCGTTTTAAAGAAAAAGGGTTACAGCACCAATGTGGGCGATGAAGGTGGGTTTGCACCGGATATTCAAAGCAATGAAGAAGCCATTGAAACAGTACTGCAGGCTATTGAAGCCGCAGGGTATAAACCTGGTGAACAGATCAGCATTGCCCTTGATGCTGCCAGCAGTGAAATGAGAAAGGATGGTGATAAATATACTTTCTACAAAAGCTCTAAAAAATCCATCACCAGCGATGAAATGGTAACTTACTGGACAGAATGGATCAATAAATATCCTATTATTTCCATTGAAGATGGCATGGCCGAAGAAGACTGGGATGGCTGGAAAAAATTAACGGATGCTATTGGCAGTAAAGTTCAGTTAGTGGGTGATGACCTTTTCGTAACCAATACCAAAATTTTACAGCGCGGTATTGATAACAGCATTGCCAACAGCATTCTTATTAAGGTGAACCAGATTGGCACCATTACAGAAACCATCAATGCCGTTCAACTGGCGCAAACAAATGGCTATACAACCATTATGAGCCACCGCAGCGGTGAAACAGAAGATACCACCATTGCCGATTTAGCCGTTGCATTGAATTGTGGTCAGATTAAAACGGGCTCTGCCTCCCGTACAGACCGTCTGGCTAAATACAACCAGTTATTGCGCATTGAAGAAGAACTGGGCAATAGCGGTATATATCCAAAGGGGAAAATACGCTTCGGCAATTAATATATTTGGTGAATGAAGCTTTAGAACCAAAAGCATACGAAATTTTCAAAACACGCTTTAATGAAAAAGAAGCCGAAGATTGTTGTATTATTTCGAAATAAAGGTTAATAATGCAATGGAAGATAAAAAGGAAGCGTTAGCCACAAAGAAGGATGTGATTGCCCCAAAAGAAGATATTTCAAAGTTTGCAATAAAAATTGCAGGAAATAAAGGCGAGACGATAAAGTGGATGTTTATTTTCCGGGCTAATTACTGATTTGTAAAAACTTAGTTTTTGTCTTTCAATTAAATTAATTTCGTTAACATGTATCGGGCAATGATTATCCTTTATAATGTAAAATAGGTTTTCTAAGGTATTGGGATAAAAATAATTAAATACATAGGGGTATTTAATGTCCGTAAAAATAAGTTGTAGAAGGATCATAATTGTCTGTCATATCATGTTTTAGTTATTGCAACTGATTTGTAACTAAGCTAAAACTAAACACAGCTCCCTTATCCGGTTCACTTTCCACCCAAACAGCACCACCTTGTGCTTCTATAAAATCTTTGGAAATGGCAAGGCCTAAACCGGTGCCTTTTTCATTACTGCCGGGTACTTTAAAGTAACGGTCAAATATTCTGGATTGATATTCCTGTGCAATACCCTTGCCGCGATCTTTCACGGAGAAAATAATGGTGTTGTCTTTTTTATAAACGCTTGCTTCTATCATTGCATCCTCCGGGGAATACTTGATTGCATTCGTTAGAAAATTATTCAACACCCATGTTGTTTTATCCTCATCAGCATTTATTAAAGGCAGGTTTTCTTCAACATAATTCTTTATACTGATGTTTTTTTCTTTTGCATTGGTTTCCACTGCATGCACTGCATTTTCAATAATGTTTTTCGGATTTACCTGTTTGATATTTAACTGGATTCTTCCCGCTTCAACCTGTGACATATTTAGTAATTCACTCAAAATTTTTAGCATACGCTGATTATCCTGCTTCAGGTTTTCGATTAATTCTTTTTGCTCACCTGATAAACTTCCTGTTCGTCCATCTTCCAGTAATTTCAAACTAAAATCAGATGCAGCCAATGGTGTTTTTAATTCATGGGAAACAGTTGCAATGAAATTTGTTTTGGCTTCATCCAGCTCTTTGAATGAGGTTATGTTTTTTACAACAATTACTTTGCTCTGTGTTTCATTTTGCGCAATATCAATTACTTCTTTTATAAAATAATTTTCACGGTTTTGCACAACAATTTTAAACGGCGCTGATGAATTGTTTTCCATCAAAAATTTAAACAGGTCGTTATGTTTTGCAACATCATCAGCATTTTTTCCAATAATATCTTCGTTGCGTATATTCAGTAATTGCAAAGCCTGTTCATTGGCAAACAACACAACATTATTTTTATCAAGGCCAATGCTTGCATCTTTCAAACTGTTAATAACGCTTTCAGCGCGGCTTTTTTCAAACATTAATCTGTTCAGGTTGCTATTCTCAAAATATTGTAACCGTGCTGCCATTTCATTAAACGCATCGGCGAGTTTTCCAAACTCATCTTTGTTGTCAATATGAATACGATGCGCATAGTTTTTATTGGAAACCTCCTTTATAGCTTCGGTGAACTGTAAAATGGGTTTTGTAACAACAGATGGAAAATTCAGCAAAAACGAAAAGGCAATCAAAAACACCAGCCCGCTTAATAAAGAAATAACAGTGAATGCTTCATCTGCTGTTTTCCGGGCGATATTGTTTTTGTTTTGTATGGCCTGCATATTGAGCTGTAATATTTGCTGCAACTGCATTTCAACAAGCCGGAAATTTTGCTTAACCGTATCGCCGTTTTTTATCCTGCTGAATGATGAACGCAGTGAAGACGTTACTTTTTTCTCTCCGGGCTCTGTAATATTGGCTTCCTGTTTTTGAAGATTCAATTCAAAACTGTCTTTTGACTTCTCAATGCCGGCTTCAACATTGTTCAGCGCGTTTTGCATGCTATGGCAGTAAGCAAGGCTTTCGTAATTATCCTGCAATACATTCTTTGATTCATCTTTTAACCTTCCCAGGTAATACATACCGGAAACCCCGGTTAAAATCAACAGCACAAAAAGGAACAATGTTCCATACCATATTTTCTTTTTAACTGTAAGTGCCATCAGGAAAGAATAACAATATCAATATTATTTTTTGAAAGCGTTTTCAGCAACTGGTTAAACACGCCTGTTCTTAAAATTACCTGCAGCAAAGTTAAATGCGGTTTGCCCAGACAAATTGTTGTAATGTTATGTTCAAGTGCGGTTTCAATAATTGTGGCAGCAATATTATTTTCTTTTTTTTGAATGATATCTCCGCCAAGTTCCGTTGCATTTTTAAAGTTGTTGATTAAATGCCTTTGTGCAGCCAATGGAATTTTGTCTGCCCTTTCTTTAGATGATTGCACATACAATACAAACCATTTACTGTTGTAATAAGAAGCAAGCCTTGCTGTTTTGCGAATGATGCGTTGCGCAATTTCGTGGTTAGATGAAATGCATGCCATAAATCTTTCATGGCGAAACGGCGTTTGCTTTGCCGTGATTTGATAGTCAACTTTTCTTTCAACCTGGCTGGCCACTTCTTTTAATGCAAGCTCTCTTAACTGCAATATTTTCTCCGGCTGAAAAAAATTGGTTAATGCCTGCTGAACTTTTGCAGGGTCGTATATCTTTCCTTCTTTTAAACGTGCTATCAGTTCATCTGCAGGCAGATCAATATTTACCACTTCATCTGCCAGTTGTAATATCTTATCCGGTATCCGTTCCGTTACATCTATGCCGGTTATCTGCTTAACTTCATTATTGATGCTTTCTATATGTTGAATGTTGATAGCCGTAATTACATTGATTCCCGCATTTACAATATCCAGCACATCCTGCCAGCGTTTCTCGTTTTTACTGCCGGGAATGTTGCTATGCGCCAATTCATCTACAATAACAACATCCGGATGCAGCAGCAATATTGCATTTACATCCAGTTCATCTAATTTCTTGCCTTTATAAAAAACTTCTCTTCTGGGAATGATGGATAAGCCATCCAGCAGGGCCTGTGTTTCTTTCCTGCCATGTGTTTCAACCAAACCTATTTTTACATTTACATTGTTGCGTTGCAATGCATGCGCTTCCTGCAACATGCGGTAGGTTTTGCCCACGCCGGCGCTCATGCCGATGTAAATTTTCAGCTTGCCTTTTTTGTTTGACCTGTCTGTCCTTCCCTGTTGCGTTATATTTGTTTCATTTATACCCATTTAATTAAATTAGACAGCCTTTTAAAATTCACATTAACTAAAAAGAAAAAGCCAAAGCTGTTGTAACGAAGGTTGTATTCTTTTTTATTTCATCATCCTTTTTAATAAAATATTCGTTATCGCCATGAAGATTTCTTAACTCGATGCGCCATACAAGATTGTTCAATATCTGCCTGTCATAATTAATGCTTAATCCCAGCGCTTTAAACCCATCCTCAGTTCCCGTTGAAATTAATGACTGGTTTTTGTCACTATAATATTCCGCTCTTGCTGCAATACTGTTTTTGCTGTCAGGCGAAATTTTTAAAATAACCTGAGGCGCATATACAAAATTGAAATCGCTGCTGCCTTTTTCTTTTTGCTGCATACTAACATCCAAACCTGCCGTTACACCCATTATATCGCTTAGTTGAAAGATGCCGTAAAAGTCGTGGTAATAACGCATCAGCCTGGCGCTGTCAGGTTTATCATTGCCTATAAAATTGCTATAATTCAATATAACTTTTGATGAAGGCGTAAATGTTACCTGCAGGCCTCCTGCGGGGGTAGTGTTATAATCAGGCCTTTGTATATGCTGCCATCCGTTTAAGTATAAAGCGCTCAAAAACCATTTATTATTGCTGGATGTATAACTGATTTTAGCTCCGCTTTCATAGTATGGCGAATTGTCTGCCACAATGCTTCTTGTGAGTGTCCAGCAATCTTTACCCCTTGCACTTTCAAAGCCGATATGTGAAGCAAAGATGCCGGCATCCACCCATAAGTTTGCTTTACGTGCAATTTTAACACCAGCATTGGCTTCATATATATTTTTTAAAACGCCTGCTTCCGCCGCGTAATTGGCATTCACATACGTGCCTGCCGCAAGCGCAATATTTGCCCTTATCTTATCATTATTATATGCTGCTTTTACATAAGCAAGGTTAACAGTCACTTCATTGTTTCTGTTATAGCTGTACACAAACGGTGCTTTGCTGTTCAGCGAGGGTTTATTGAAATCATAGCTGTAATAAGCTTCCGCATAACCACTTAACGTAAGATTGTTTTTTGTGCTGTCCTGCGCTGATAAATGACCTGCCAGCAGTGTACCTGGCACTGCTATTAAAATTGATCTTTTCATCTTCTGTTATATTTTATTTTAATTCGTCTAATGCAATGTTTAATTTCAACACATTCACTTTTGCCGGGCCTAATAAACCAAGCAATGGTTTATCTGTATGTTCATCAACCAGCGTGCTGAGCTTGCTTTCATCAATATGCCTGATTGCTGCGATGCGTTTAATTTGAATTTTTGCACCGGCAGGTGAAAGGTCCGGGTCTTCGCCGCTGCCTGATGCTGTTACCAGTTCGGCAGGAATGTCTTTTTTATCAATACCGGGATTATGCACTAAAAAGGTATCAATCCTGTCCTGAACTGTTTTCAGGTAATCAGGATTGGTTGGCCCTTTATTGGAGCCGGCAGACCCTGCTGCGTTATAATCAACAGCAGACGGGCGTGTGTTGAAATATTTATCGTCGGTAAATTTTTGCCCAACAATTGCATAACCAACTGCTTTACCATTTACTGAAACTGTTTCACCATCGCCGCCGCCCGGCGTGAATTTGCCGATAGCCATAACAAGTAAAGGGTAAATAACCGAACACAATACAAGCAATACAACTGTAAGCTTGATTGACGGAAGAAGATATTGTTTCATAATTGTGAGATGTTAGATGTGAGAAGTGAAATGTTTTTTTGAGATGTGAGAATTAAGATGAATTTCTATCTTTATTGAAATAACTTTTTATGCCCGATAAACCCCATAAAAATCTAGACGCCTGGAAACTGAGCTTTGAATTTGTAAAAGATATATATTTTATTACTGAAAGTTTTCCTTCATCTGAAAAATTTGGATTGACTTCCCAATTGCGACGAGCTTCAGTTTCTATTCCAACAAATATTGCAGAAGGTGCCGGAAGAAAATCAAAAAAAGAATTTATTAATTTCTTGAGTATTGCTTTAGGCTCAGTAAGTGAAGTTGATACGCTTCTATTACTATCAAGAGATTTAAAATTTCTCGAACCTGAACTAACAGGTGAGTTATTGATCAAACTTGATGTCATTGGAAAATTAATTTTTGGGTTAATGAAAAGTTTGAGAAGCCAGTTGTGAATAGTGAGATGTGAGATGTGAAATGTAAGATGCAGGATGTTAGTTGTAAGATGGAGAACTGTTCATTTTACATTTTACCCCTCACTTCTTACCTCTCACTACTTCATAAATAAAACGATTATCATATCTATTAACTTAATGCCTATGAACGGAGCAATTATACCACCCAGGCCATAAATCAATAAGTTTCTTCTCAGCAAAGCGCTGGCCCCGATTGGCTTGTATGCAACGCCACGCAATGCAAGCGGAATAAGCATCGGGATAATAATGGCATTGAAAATAACGGCCGATAAAATGGCTGTTTCCGGGCTGTGCAGGTTCATAATGTTTAACGCATTCAACGATGGTATTGACACGATGAACAAGGCAGGGATAATGGCGAAATATTTTGCTACATCATTCGCAATGGAGAAAGTTGTAATAGTGCCTCTTGTTATTAAAAGCTGCTTGCCTATTTCAACTACTTCGATGAGTTTGGTTGGGTCGTTGTCAAGATCAACCATATTGCCTGCTTCTTTTGCCGCCTGTGTGCCGCTGTTCATGGCAACGCCTACATCGGCCTGCGCAAGCGCAGGGGCATCGTTGGTACCATCCCCCATCATCGCAACAAGTTTGCCGCCTGTTTGTTCTTTCTTTATGTAATTCATCTTGTCTTCAGGCTTTGCTTCTGCAATGAAATCATCCACACCTGCCTTCTCTGCAATGTATTTTGCAGTTAAAGGGTTATCACCCGTAACCATCACTGTTTTTACACCCATCCTGCGCAAACGTTCAAAACGTTCCTGTATGCCCGGTTTAATGATGTCCTGCAATTCAATTACGCCGGTTGCTTCATCATTATAACTCAATACCAGGGGCGTTCCGCCGTTGCCGGCTATTTCTTTCGTTTTGCTGATGATAAAGGGTGAAATTTTATTGCCTGCCCTTTCCACTTTATTTTTTATAGCGTCAAAAGCTCCTTTCCGGATATGCGTGCTGGCCATATCAATGCCGCTGCTTCTTGTTTCTGCGGTGAACTCAACAAAATGTGCATCATTTTTATTGATGTCCGGTTTAGCAAAACCTTTTGTTTCTGCCAGTTCAATAATTGATTTTCCTTCCGGGGTTTCATCAGCGAGGGATGCAAGTACACAGGCTTCAATAAACTTCTTTTCATCCTGGCTTTTATCAGCCCAGAAATTGGTTGCTTTACGGTTTCCGATGGTGATTGTTCCTGTTTTATCAAGTAACAAAGTATCAACGTCACCGGCTGTTTCAACAGCCTTGCCACTTTTGGTGATAACGTTAGCACGTAAAGCCCTGTCCATACCGGCAATACCAATAGCACTTAACAAACCACCAATCGTTGTTGGAATTAAACAAACGAATAAAGAGATATACGCTGCTATATTGATGCTTGTGTTGGCATAATCTGCATAAGGTTTTAATGTTACGCAAACTATAATGAAGATGATGGTGAAGCTTGCGAGTAAAATGGTAAGCGCAATTTCATTCGGTGTTTTCTGGCGTGATGCGCCTTCTACCAGGGCAATCATTTTATCCAAAAAACTTTCGCCGGGTTCTGTTGTTACACGTACTTTAATCCTGTCGCTTAAAACTTTGGTGCCACCGGTTACAGAGCTTTTATCGCCACCTGCTTCACGAATCACAGGTGCACTTTCACCTGTAATGGCGCTTTCATCAATGGTGGCAATACCTTCAATAATTTCGCCGTCCATCGGTATCACATCTCCTGTTTCGCAAAAGAACACATCTCCCTTTCTAAGCGCTGAAGAAGAAACAATTTTTATTTCGTTGGTAGTTATCTCACCAACAGGCAATACTTTTTTAGCAGGTGTATCCTGCCTTGTTTTACGCAAACTGTCTGCCTGCGCCTTGCCTCTTGCCTCTGCAATGGCTTCTGCAAAGTTGGCGAACAGCACCGTAACAAATAAAATTGCTGTAATGGCAATGTTATAGGCTAAACTGCCCTGCGATGTTTCGCCCATTGCAACCCAAACACACACACCTGCCATAATAATAGTTCCAACCTCAACTGTAAACATTACAGCGTTTTTCACCATGTACCGTGGACTGAGTTTAGTGAACGAATGTTTGAATGCCTCATTTACCAATGAAGGCTCTAATAATTTATTTGAATGTTGTTTTGACATTGTTGATTTTTTTTTGTGAGCAGTAAGCGGTGAGCAGTGAACTGTTATTATTAACTTTAGAATAAATATTATTTATGAAACCGCATAAGACCCTTGAAGCATGGAAACAAAGTTTTGAACTTGTGAAAGATGTGTATCGTATAACTAATGTATTTCCTGCAGAAGAAAAATTTGGATTGGTATCGCAACTGCGCAAGGCAGCAGTATCAGTTCCAACAAATATTGCAGAAGGAGCTGCAAGAAAATCAAAAAAAGAATTCATACAGTTCCTGTACATATCAGAAGGATCACTAAGTGAAATAGATACTTTACTTGAATTGTCTGTTGCACTCAATTTTCTTTCCGCTGACTTATCTGCTTCTTTATTTAATTCTTTAGAAAACATTTCAAAACTTATTATCGGTTTAATAAAAAAACTTGAATCGCAGCAGTAAACAGTTTACCGTTTACTACTCACTGTTTACTAATGATGCATGCTGAAATATTCTGCGATTGGTCCAAGCGCCAGCGGCGGGAAATAAGAGAGTGCCGTAACGATAACGATAACAGCTATCGTCATTACGCCAAACGTTACACTATCTGTGCGTAAGGTGCCCGATGTTTGGGGAATATATTTTTTATTGGCGAGATGGCCTGCTATTGCAACCGGCCCGATGATGGGAAGAAACCTTGCCAGCAACATCACGATACCGCAGGTAATATTCCACCAAACGTTATTATCGCCCAAACCTTCGAAGCCGCTGCCGTTGTTGGCAGTTGATGAAGTGTATTCATACAACATTTCACTGAAACCATGATAACTAGGGTTATTCAGCCATGCAGAAGGTTTTACTGCCCAGTCGGCATCACCATGATGTACTACCAGGTAAGCAGCGAATGCGGTCCCCACTTTTATTAAGAACGCACATAACAAGGTTACCAAGGCTGCAATCTTTACTTCTTTGGCTTCTACTTTATGGCCCATAAATTCAGGTGTACGGCCCACCATCAGCCCCGATATAAATACCGCGATAATGATGAATATAAAATAGTTCAACAGCCCTACACCAACGCCGCCATACAATGCATTGATCATCATGTCCAGCAACACTACGCCGCCTGATAAAGGCATCAGGCTGTCATGCATGCCATTTACAGAACCATTGGAGGTTGAGGTTGTTATTACGCTCCAGTAGGCAGTGGCAGCCGCACCTAATCGTACTTCTTTGCCTTCCGCAGCACCTGTTGTTTGCGATATACCAAGCTTCGCTATTTCAGGACTGCCCTGCACTTCGAAATAAATATTATTGATGCAAAAAAGAATGAAGAAGAAAGTCATCACACCAAAAATCACCCATGCCAGTTTCTTCTTTTTGATGTAATAGCCCATTGCAAAAACCAGGGCAATTGGAATAACAGCAATGCTGATGGCTTCAGCAAGGTTGGTAAGATAATTTGGATTTTCAAACGGTACTGCAGCGTTGGCGCCAAAATAACCGCCTCCGTTTGTGCCAAGTTGTTTAATAGGAATCATGGCAGCGGCCGGCCCTTTGGAAACCTGCTGGGTATCGCCCTGTAAAGTTACAATAGAGTCTTTACCCCTGAAGCTGGTGGGTGCTCCGTTAAAAGCTAATATTACTGCCACAACAAATGAAAGCGGTAATAAGATCCTGGTTGTTGATTTTAAAAATATGCTCCAGAAATTACCAAGATTATTGGTTGTTTTTTCTTTGAATGCATTGAATAAGGCAACTAAACAGGCAATGCCTGTTGCAGCACTTGCAAACTGTAAGAACATCAGCACAAACATCTGGGTTAAATAAGTGGCACCGCTTTCACCTGAATAGTGCTGCAGGTTGGTATTGGTAACAAAACTGATGATGGTATTAAAAGCAAGGTCCGGCGTCTGGCCCGGGTTACCATCAGGGTTAAGCGGTAGTTTGTCCTGGAAAACCAGCATAAAAAACCCATATACAAACCATAACAAGTTAATGGTGAGCATGGCTTTTAAAAATTCCTTCCAGTTCATGCCTTTATTGGGATCAATGCCGCAGATGCGGAAAATAAAACGTTCAGCAGGATGCATAAAATCCATGAACGTTCTTTCACCGCTGAAAACTTTGGCAATATATTTCCCCAGCGGAATAGCGAGTAAAACGGTGAGTAAAAATGTGACGATTACGCCTAGTATTTCAGAGTTCATTGTTATTATAATTTTTGTAAGCAGTAAACGATGAGCGGTGAACAGTTGAAGCATAGAGCTACTGTTTACAGCTAACTGTTCACTATCAAAATTTTTCCGGTTTTATTAATACATACAACAGGTAAATAAAAACCGCAATTGAAATGATTAAAAGAATGTTGTTTGCCATTTTTTAAATTTTATCAAAGAATTGAATGGATTTATACATCAACCAGAAGAGAATTAATCCGCCAATGAAACATTCGAGTAATAGCATAATATTGTTTTATGATTGTGAAATGATTTTGAGTAATAATGCAACTACAAAAGCACCTAAATAGAAACCATATAACAGGTGCGCAGGCCGTATTCGATCTTTAATGGAATTATGTTTCATGTTTATTGATTTAATGAAGTTTATGAATGATATAAGCCACCAGCGTTAATAATATCGCTACACCAACTACGATCAGGAAATCTTTTAAACGCGGCTCATACGGTTTCATGAAAATGGTGATGCCAAAAGAGGTGCCTGTTTATTGCGTTCTTTTTTAATAAAGCTGAAACTATTGCTGCACAAGGGTTTTAGCAAAAAGCTGGATTGAATAGCTTTTTTGTAAAAGCAAAAACTTTTTCATTTTGAAAGGGTGTGTTTTTCAAAATGAAAGGGTCGGGAAAATACAAGTCAGAGACTTTGTGCATAAACCTGCGAAGTCAGGAGACTTCGCAGAGCAGGATTCAGCCCATCCTAAATCCCTGTCTGCCGCCAGGCAGGCTTCCCAAAAGAAGGGCTTGTTAAAGCGTGATCATGTATAAACACTTTATAAAGTCGCCGGGGCTAATTTCTCCTCTCCATTTGTGGAGTGGGGATTAAGGGGTAAGGTGATACTCTTCAATCTTTCTATACAAAGTTGTTAACCCGATTCCCAAATATTCTGCAGCTTTTGTTTTGTTACCCCTGGTGTATTGCAATACTTTTTGAATATGATTTTTTTCAACATTGCTTAAACTCAGGTTGTTGGAAGCAGTGTTGTTTTGATTTTGAATTTCATAAGGCAAATGCTCCGGCAGGATGATATCATCCGCTAAAATAACGGCGCGTTCCATCACATTCCGCAGCTCTCGGATATTACCTTTCCACGCATAATTTTTCAGGAGTTTTATGGCATCATCACTTAACTGAACAGCGTTTTTGTTTTCTTTAGCTGCATAAACATCGAGAAAATAATTTGCCAGTGCCGGTATATCATCCAGGCGTTCTCTTAATGCCGGTAAATGAATAGAGAAAACATTCAAACGATAAAACAAATCTTCCCGAAAGCTTCCATCCTCAATTGATTTTTTTAAATCTTTATTGGTGGCGGCAATAATCCGCACATCTACTTTGGATATTTTGGTATCGCCGAGTTTTATAAATTCTCCGTTTTCCAAAACCCGCAACAGCTTTGCCTGCAATTCAATATTCATTTCACCAATCTCATCTAACAACAAAGTGCCGCCGTCTGCCACTTCAATCAAACCTTTTTTTTCTTTGGCCGCACCGGTAAACGCGCCTGCCAGGTGGCCAAATAATTCACTCTCCAGCAGCTCTTTTGTAAATGCGCTGCAATTAACCGCTACAAAGGCTTTCGATGCCCTTTTACTGTTGCCGTGAATAGCATGGGCAAAAACTTCTTTACCTGTTCCCGTTTCACCTAACAATAAAACCGTGGCATCTGTTGCAGCAATTTTTTGGGCAATATGAATAGCCTGTTGTATGGCCGTACTGTTACCAATAATTTCATTAAAATCTGAGACGCTTTTATTTTTAATTTTTATGGCGGCCTTTTTATTTTGACTGGATTTATTGATAGCCTGGTTAAGCAGCGGGATAATTTTATCGTTATCATCACCTTTCAGCAAATAGTCAAAAGCGCCATTCTTCATCGCCTGCACTCCATCAGGAATATTGCCATAAGCGGTTAATAAAATCACTTCAGTCAGCGGGTACTTTTCCTTCACTTCTTTAACAAAATCAACACCATTGCCATCAGGCAGTTTTACATCACACAACAGCACGTCAAATGCTTCTTTCTGTAAAATCCTGGATGCAGACATTAAGTCGCCTGCCTGTGTAACCGTAAAACCTTCAAGGCTTATTATGCGGGATAATAAACTGCGCAGTTTTTCTTCATCATCTATAATAAGAATTCTTGAAGCCATTCTTTGGTAGATTTAAATTTTACAATGCAAAAATAGACCGCAGTACATTTACATTTCGGTTTCCCGGCAGGTTGTTCCATTTTTATGTTTCAATAAGAGTGAAAATGCAAAAGAGAAAGCAATAGCTCCGTCACACAATTCATCTTATTTTAGCGTATGGAGCAACCGGAACAGGAGCAGGCAAAAAAAAGAGCAGGCAAGCTGCGTATTTTATTCAGGCTGGCATTTATATGTAATATTTTTTTTATTGTATGCATCATTATGCGCTATACAACGGCGCCCAGATATATTCCCCAGCCACTGGTTGAATTAGCTGTTATTTTAGGCTGGCTGGCGCCTGTAATTAATTTAATAAATTTTGTGCTGGCACTGCTGCTGCTTTCACGAATAAGAAATAAACAGGTTCCGGTCTGGCTGTTGTATGTAAATATTATTTGCTTTCTGCTGCAGATTTATTTTTTCTTTATTTTGAAAGATGTACCATATACTTAATAACAAACCGGCTAAACTATTTATTGGCTTCACTGCCTTTTTTGTTGCCAACGCATTAATTGCTGAATGTATAGGCACAAAAATATTCTCGCTTGAAAAATTGTTTGGTCTTACACCATCCAACATTACACTGTTCGGGCAAAGTGGTTTATCGTTTAACCTTACCTGCGGTGTTTTATTATGGCCGCTGGAATTTGTAATGACCGATCTGGTAAATGAATATTTCGGGCCGAAAGCAGTAAAGCGCATTAGTTACACAGCCATAATATTAATAAGCTATGCGTTTATTATGTTTTATGCAAGCATTCATATCCCGCCGGCAGATTTCTGGATAACCACCAGTCAAACCAAAGGCATTGATAACATGCAAACAGCTTTCAACGGCATTTTTGGGCAGGGGCTTTGGATAATACTGGGCAGCCTTACTGCATTCCTCGTAAGCCAGTTGGTTGATGTAACGGTTTTTCACCGCATAAAGCGTATAACGGGAGAAAAGAAAATATGGCTTCGGGCAACCGGTTCAACCGTCGTATCTCAAATCGTGGACAGCTTTATTGTATTAACCATAGCATTTAAGTTTGGCAGTACCTGGACCTGGCCAATGATCTTTGCCGTTGGCACGATGAATTATATTTATAAATTTATTATGGCCATTGTTCTTACACCTGTGATCGTATTGGTTGAAAAGCGGATTGAAAAATATCTTGGTCATGAAACAGCCATGCAAATGAAAAAGGCGGCAATGGGCCGGTCAACGGATGGCTTCGAAAATATACCAACAGCGGGTTGATTTTTTATTTTTTTGGGTTACCGGCAAATGAATGGCGGCACGGTTGGCCTGTCCCGGTTTTCGGGAGTCGCATCACTTGTACTGCAGTAGTCATTGCAACTGCGGTTGCACATTCAAAAACATACACCTCAAAAAAATATTCTGCAACTATTGGTACAAGAATTGAAATCAGATTTACTAAAAAATATTTTATGCCTGTACAAGATGAAATGAACACACTCAGCCAGATACTGAATAAACTAACCGTAAAAGGCTACGATAACGAATTCAGATGGACGAATGAAGGTTTCAGTTTTAACGACAAAATTTACAAGCCTGAAGATTTAACAATTATAAAAAACTACCGTTTTGAAGGCGAATCAAATCCTTCCGATACATCCGTATTATATCTTATAAAAGCGAATGACGGGTTAATAGGCTACAGTATTGATGCCTACGGTGTTTACAGTAACCACGATGATGAAGAAGGTTACGATAACTTTATACGGCAAATACCTGTAAAAGATAATGAAGAACAGTTATTGTTTGAACTTTAGTCAGTGTCTTTTAAAATACTGAATTTCCTGTTCATGTTTTTTAGCTGCTTCAAGTGTACTGAAAGTACCCAAATTCCTGCGTTTATTGGTTTTGGGGTCTTTCTTTTTTGAATACAACCTGTATTCACCTGATTTCAGTTTACGTATCATAATTGTTTTAAACAAGTTTTACAATAGCCATGCCGTCTGTTGAAAAAAATAAAGGGAAATCTGTTGTAATTATCGGAAGCGGCGCTGCCGGTTTGATGACCGCTTTTGAATTATTAAAACACAACACAGATGTTACTGTTTTGGAATCAAAGCAAAGGCCTGGCGGTCGCCTGCATACCTTACATGGGCATTCTTTTTCTCAACCTGTTGAGCTGGGTGCAGAATTTATTCATGGCGATTTACCGCTTACTTTGTCTTTACTGGATAAGGCGGGCATTTCTTATCATCCTGTTAATGATACAATGGGCCGGCTTGAAAAAGGCATATTTAAAAGGGAAAATAATTTCACCGCTTATTGGAGCATGCTTATGAAGCAAATGGCTTCCATCCAATACGATATGCTGCTGGCTGTTTTTCTTAACACGTATTTTGGGGAAGATAAATATGCTGAACTGCGGTCATTCATAAAAAATTTTGCAGGTGGTTTTGATCTGGCAGATATTTCAACCGCCAGCACAAAAGCTTTATACCGGGAATGGAGTAAAGAAATGGGAACGCAATACCGGGTTGACGGCGGTTATAAAAAACTGATAGATTTCCTGGAAACAGAATGCAGGAATAATGGATGTATTATTCATTTTTCCTGTTGTGCCAAAAAAATAAGCTGGCATAAAAATGAAGTAAATATACTTACGATGTGCAGCCGCATGTTTAAAGCAGATAAAATTGTGCTTGCCGTTCCCATAAGTATTTTACAGGCGGATACAAATAGCCGGGATTATATAGCGTTTTCACCTGCTGTTCCTCAGCATATACAGGCTGCGAAAAATATAGGCTTCGGCACAGTAATAAAAATTATACTGGAATTTTATGAAAATTTCTGGAAGGCAAAAACTAAAAATGCAGGAATGATTTTTATGCAAAATGAAGTTGTGCCAACCTGGTGGACGCAATTGCCGGTTGAGAATAATATTTTAACCGGCTGGATTGGCAATGAAAAAGCAGTCGCTTTGCAAAATGAAACGGATGAAGTGATTCTTGCTAAAGCCGTTCAATCATTATCCCACAGTTTTGATATGGCTGAAGAAAAAATTCATAAAAACTTAAAGGCATTTAAGATTGCTAACTGGAGTAAAGAACCTGATATTTACGGCGGCTATTCATTTAATATGGTAGAAAGTGCAGGTGCAAAACATATTTTGCACCACCCGGTGGAAGACACTATCTTTTTTTCTGGTGAAGCTTTATTTGAAGGTTCGCCGGGTGGCACAGTTGAAGCGGCTTTAAGCAGTGGCAAAAAAACGGCTGAAGCTGTTTTGAAAACTTTATAAAAACAACATAAAATTTTCAAACGAATTTGTATGAACAAATCGAAATCAGGTAACGATCCGAAAAAAGAAAAACCTTCACAGGTAAACTATGAAGATGAGTTATTCATGCGGGAAAAGTATCAGTCAGATGAGATTGATTCCGATGGTTCTGCAAGCGCCTTTGATGAAACCGAAAGTGTAAGTGAAGACAATTTTGACAGGCTTTCTGAGAAATAATTTACCGCCCGCTGAGACCGCTATCACGGGCCGGCGGCACGCATCACTCCCAAAGTCCTGTTGCATTATTCATGCGCCTGTTTCATAAAATCCCTGAAAGCAATGCCATTATCTTTAAGATTGCCGCCCGCATCCTGCAAGGCAACCGCTTTGCCTGATCCTTCAGTTCCCCCATCAGCGCTATAAAAAATGCCATAAACAAGTCCTGCACTGCGCACTGACTGCAACACATTTTTTACTAACTCAGGCGAAGGATTTAATACGCCAAACTCATTTGACATTACCGGTTTACCTGTTGCTGT
The DNA here is from genome assembly GCF_047606085.1 of Parafilimonas sp. Lineage (GTDB taxonomy): Bacteria > Bacteroidota > Bacteroidia > Chitinophagales > Chitinophagaceae > Parafilimonas. Next base: position 8,938 of record NZ_JASGEX010000159.1, on the reverse strand, counting down.
TTTAATATAATCCGCTACGTAAGAAAATACTTCCGGGTTAAAGTCTGCATCTCCTCCTTTGCCTCTTGCTTTTACAGGTTCATACCAGTGAAAATTTACATAATCAAGATCGAGTGTTTTATAAGCAGCCAGTATTTTTCTTCCAAATTCAATTTGACGCTGAATCATTTTGTTACCGGTGTTCTGCACCCTTTGTATAAGTGCGGGCGGTGCCGCTTTTGTTACAAAATCCATTGCCTCTTTTTTCCTGCCTTTCTGCATAAGATCATCATACACTATAAGGCAAACTTCTCTTACAGTAATGCCGCCATTGGTAACTTTTATACCTTTTTTGTGCGCTATATCTATGGCAGTTTTAAGTTCGTTCAGATAATCATCCGCAGTGCCTGAATGATATAAAGGATTATCTTCTTCATTTTCAACTACCAGCACTTCAGGTTTATATTTATCAAGAATTGAATTGAGTGAAGTGCTGTAAGCCGCCATATCTGTAGGAAAAGGCACAGGATCGTGATCGCCCGCTGCATTTCGCGGAACGGCATAATTTACATTCAGTAAAAATTTTAAGCCTGCTGCTATATAAGTATCACAGGCATTGCTACTGCCATTCCAGGTTTGTATATCAATCTTCGCTCTTGTATAATTAACGCCTAATGCTTTTACGATTTGTGCCTGTTTTTGGGGAAGGATATTCATGCCGCCGGATTTGGCAACCATTACCCCAAACTTTGTAGCAAACGAAGATGCGGTATCACTTGTATTAATAGAGATATGATCTGTTGAACTATCTCTTGCCTGAGCCTGTTTTTGTTCGGCCGGCATATTAGACCTGTTTACAAAGCGGCAGTCAGCAGCAAGCAAAAGCAGGAGCAACGGTAATATTGATTGCATCTTCATAAGTTTTGTTTTGACGAAGTAAGCGCCCGGTATAATTAACGCAGCCAAACATAAGCCAAAAATTTTCTTTATTGTTTGGCGGGCTAATATCATTATTAATGGTTAAGGTTGCCAACATTTTAAGTAAGCCCCCTTGCTGCTAATGGTTATTTTTGTTTTATATAAAGCGGTTTCAGAAATGCACAGCAAGCCTGTAACACCAGCCAGCCTTAAGAAAAAAGGTTTCAATATTATATTGTTTATTCTGTTGTACATAGTAATACTGCAGGGATTTTATTTCTATGTTGGCCTCATTTCGCCCGGCGGCAGGTTGTTTTCCCCGTTTTTAAGCAGGCATGCCAATTTTCCCGGTTGGCTTGCTGTATTTATTGCAAAAACATCCGGGTTTTTGCTGCAGTTTGCCGGCTATTCCGTATATCAGCGCAAGCCTTTCAGCCTGGCGATTGCCGGCAGCAGCGGCGTTACCATCGGCTGGGCCTGTATAGGTGTGGGCGCCATCAGTTTATGGATTGCATTTATCGCATCGCACAGGGCTCCTGTCAGGTACAAATTAAAATGGATATTGCCCGGCATTATCCTCCTTTGCATTTTGAACATAGCAAGGGTAATTATAATTGCTTTAAGCCTTTATTATCGCTGGCACTATCCCATGCATTTTGATGTGCATACAGGGTTCAATGTATTAACCTATTCTGTCATTGCTATATTTATGTATTTATTTGCAGGGAATTATAAGCGCTTAAACCAATCGAAAAAAAACAACAGCGCCGGGATTGATGTATCAATGCATTAAAGGAAGGAAAATGGGAGAAGCAGAAATTAATATAAACGCTCACATGCTTACAGTGCGTTCGCATATTATTACCTATGGCAATGCCTCTGACGCTGTGATAACGGAACGGATACGCAGCGAAATTGAAACCATGTGGAATGAACCGGAAGCGGTAGTGTATATAAACAAAAGGCCTTTGCGCGTTGTTTTTGATATAACAGCCGAATGGAAACCGGGAATTGATATGGACGAAATTGTTATGAACACTGATGGCCGCAATAATTATTTCCGCATAGAGCCGTTTGCACACGGCAATATTTCTTTCGTGGATGATATTGGCTGCAACACGGGTTATTTTATGCTGGAAAACCTGTATGCCGGCTCTACTACGGCAGCGCATGAATATGGCCATACGCTTGGGCTTCTTCATCCCGAGGACCTCGATATCAGGGGCAGGGGCGTGCCGGGAATCATGTATCCCCGCGGAACGCTGGTTGATGCGCCATATCAATATGAACCGTCAAAGCCGGCAGGCGCAAAAGGCGGCACCATGCACCCGATATACCGAAAGGTTTTTCAAAGTGACATTGATAACCTGAAACTGCAAAGATTAAGATTTAAAAATAACAGGGACATTATTGGTGCATTCACCAATATTTATCATCGCGATCATGGTCAGGCAGATTTTTCTTCGTATGCATGACGGCCTTTATTTGCACATAACATTGTTGCCAGTGAGTTTATCTGGTGCAGTTATAAGGAAAATGGGAGTAAAAATTGTGAACCCGGGAGTATTTCCGGATTGTTTAGAGATTGTTTATGCGAAAAACAGCAGGTGTTGCCTTATACTTTTGTTTAAACGCAACAATTAAACCTGAGCCGGGGGCAATTGGTTATAAAATATACCTGCTTCATTCCCATTATTCCACCACCAGCAGCCAGCCTTTATTTTTCTGTACAGGAATGTCATCGTTCGCACCAAATGTTTTAGCGGGTTGAAAATTCTTTATATCCGGCGCTGTTATCGTTGCTTTGGATGCATCAATGCCCAGCTTCTTCCAGTCAATTTTTAATTGCACATTTACATCATCATCCGCCCAGCTTGCAATGGAGATTAATGCTTTGCCATCTTTCTTATAAACCGTTGCCAGCACTTTATCATTGCTTGTTTTTACAGGGCAGTTACTGCTCCAGTAACCGATCATTTTCGCGCCCTGCATGCCAAATGCATCCCATGCTTTCCATATTGGCCTCGGGTCTGCATCATCGCTCCACGGCATACGGTTGGTCATGCCATAGATCATGCCGCGCCAGGCATTGCCGCCATCCTGCAGCATCTCTCCCATCAAACCAAAAGGTATTCCGCTTACTTCGGTTAAAAAGAAGTCAGGGCTGTTCTTTTCATAATCAAAATATTCACCGAACCATAAACGGTTGAGATAGGGGAAATGCTCCATGTATAAATTGGCGCTGTTGTTAAAGCCATCATTTTTATTGTATTGATTGGCCGAATGCAGATCAATAATGCCCGGATGGCCGTCAGCGGTTAATACACGTTTAATGCGTTTCATAGTGATGCGGTCAAAGGCAACATCATCAAGATAGATTCCATCAATGCCCACATTTCGTGTAAGCCAGTTCATGCCTTCCACATAATAATTATGCCAGCGGTTCATACCGCTGTTAATGATGGCGGCATCTTTTATTTCCGGAACGAACCAGGCAGCGATGTAATCGCTGTCAAGATGTTCCTGCAGCCAGCTAAAGCCGCCGCCTTTGCCGGGCGAATAAATTTCATGGCCGAGGCTTCTCAATGCATACAATTCATACGCACGGTTGGATAATTCGCGTACCGTGTTATATATTTTTACTTTCAGGCCGATGGCATGTGCTGAATCTATGTATGCCTTCATTTCTTTCCACGCAATAAAAGGATAATTGATGTAAGGATTGATGGGCGTGGCATGATGAATGTTTACAACAGTTGCGCCGGTGGCCTTAATACTATCAACATTATTATACTTGTGATAGAACCTTGTTGCCCATTGAAAATCTGTATGGATGGTGTGAAAAGGCGTGATGAGCAAATTGAAATTATAATACAAGGTATCGCCCTGCTTCATTGTTCTTGAGCCGCTGTAATTGTTGGCAAGCACCGCTTCGCCTTTCTGGAAAATGTCAATGCCGCCTTTATTATCATTGCCCCAAGATGCCGGCAGCAGCAAAGGTTTTAATAAATAAAAATTGGTGTTGAGCGGACGCACATATTTTTCATCGCGCAAAGAATATTGAAGGCCTGCATTTACATTGCCTATCCATGCACCATCCTGGTTTTTATGCGCTACATCCCATTTCCATTTAATGGTATCAGGCCTTGCTTCGCCTTTCTCACCAAGCCCCATCATGTATTTAGCCGTTTGCCTGGTAAACGGAATATGCAGTTGAATATCTTTCAGTGCAACATCTTTTATTGCAATAACTCTAACCGTGAAAGAGGCAAAACCATCAAACTCAATATGGCCGGAAATATTCATGTTGATACTGTCATTCACATTGTCAGCATTCCATTCAACTGTACCGGGCGTTTGTTTTGTAAAAGCAAAACCTTTGCTTTTAAACTGCATGTTGCTGCCATCGTTACTGATAAAATGAAAATGCACCGGCTCGGTTAAAAGGTTATTCGGTTTGATTGAATAATCCGTCATTTCTTCGGTAAAGAATGTTTGAATTTGTTTGGGCAGGCCATTATCATTCAATTCAATTTTCCTGCCCAGCAGGCTGATGGTTTTATCTTTTACTTCCAGTGGCGTGTAAGGTTTTATAACCGTATTTTCCTGCGCCATGGTTGAATTAAGCCATTGCAGCCTTGTTTGTTTCCAGGGTTCATTTATGCCTTTATCTTTCAGGGTTTCGTTGTTTACATACAGGTTAATATCAATGGTTGATGTTTCATTGGCACCGTCTTTAATAATGGCTTTGCCTTTGTATAAACCGCTTGCTGTATTCACCGGCACATCAACCAGGCACCACATCGGCTGCACTTTTCTGGCGGCGACATTTACGGTAAAATGAACAGGCTTATCATCATAGCTTATGCCGTTTGTATTTAAGCAGGATATATTTTGTGCAGCGATTTTATTGCCGTTTGCTGCCGTTAAATCGCTGAAACTAACTTTTACATCCTGCAAATCTTTTAAGGCAAATACACCTAACTGGTAGGCGAAGTTTTCACCTTTGGATGCGGTATCTGTAAAGCTTTGCTGAATGCCTTTTGCAACCCAGCGCTGCGGCAAATCATCCGTCATTTTTATGGGGTGCATCCTGTCTTCAGGAAAAACAATAAAAGGTCTGCCGGAAGCTGATTGAACGATGGCTCCTGTTTCTTTTTGCGTGGCAATAATTTCCATCGGGTAAAAACTGTTGAAGGCATCAATGGATTCAAATGCTTTAACCGTTGCCTGCGGAACATTATAATTCGCATCAAGCGTTGTAAGCCACGATAAGGATGCCGTAGTGTCGGGCTTTAGGTAAACGCCTTTCGGATAATTGCTGCGGCCTTCATTTTTATATGGCATGTAATACACATAATAATCCCCGGCGCCGGATGTTGGTTCAAAATACAGGTTGCCTCTTTCACGGGTTATATTATTGAGCTTAACATTTAAAATCCTTTGATTGGTTTTTGCATCCACCACAATTATTCTTTTTTGTTCAGGGTTTTCATCCCTTCTTCTCCATTCAATGGAAGCCGCTGCTGCATTACCGATACCGTTAAAGTGAAGAACAACACGATGGTTGCCGAGAGAATCCGCATCCCAGGCATTGGCAGTGTTGATGTATGACGTTTGTTGCGCTAAGGCTGCGCTGCCCGCAAAAAGCAAAACGATGAATGTTAAAAGCTGCTTCATTAGTTTATGTACTTGAATTAAACAATCAGGAGAACTTTGATAAAAGTACTTCAATGCTACAGGTTTTCTTTAATCAAACGGTTGCATGAGCAGAAATCTCCCGGATAATCCCTATTGCAAAAAAAGCGCAAACGGTTGTTTTAAAAATTTACCTGTGAAAAAAACATCTTTATAAAATCAATGCTGTTCAATACACGCAGGGCCTGCATTGTAATAAAAAAATCAGGTTAAAATTTTGTCTCATACACAAGCAGTTGAATAAACTAAAGCCGGCTTAATTCTTTAAGCGGGCTTTTTTTGCAGCAGCCTTCAAACTTGCACAAACGTTTGAAGCCATTTAATATCATCCATAGAAATTATCTTTCAAAAAATTTTCAGCATGAAGTTATTTATAAGAATCTCTGCTATTCCGTTTGCATTATTGTTATCAATATTTCTTAAAGCACAAACAGTAAATACAATATATACAGATACTATTCCGCTTGGGGGCAATGCTTATACAAACGGCGCAGAAATAACAGATAACGGATTAGTGAACTGGACTGATGCTTCCACCATTATAAGCATTTATTTCAGGGCAGATGTGCCGCAAACATTTGATATAGCACTGCGTTTACAAACATCAAACGGCAAAAGCGAAATAAGTGTATCATCAAACAATACCATACTTAAAAAACAAATTGAACAGACTGCATTTGGTGTTGTGCATATTGGCAAACTGAATGTATCAACGCCGGGCTATGTTAAGATAGACCTGAAAGGCATCAGTAAAACAGGCCATGTTTACGCCGATGTTTCAGACCTTATTATTCAATACACCAAACAGGATACAGGGCTTGTATATGTGAAGAACGGAAGCTCATTTCATTTTGGAAGAAGAGGGCCTTCGGTGCATTTGCGATATGAAGTTCCAGAAGAGTTAAAGAATGATATATGCTGGTTTTATAATGAAATAACTATTCCGGAAGACAATGATAAATTGGGCTCTTATTTTATGGCCGATGGTTTTGGCGAAGGTTATTTTGGCATACAGGTAAACAGCGAAACAGAGAGAAGGGTTTTGTTTTCGGTATGGAGCCCGTTTGAAACAGATGACCCGCATTCAATACCAGATAGTTTAAAAATACAATTGCTGAAGAAGGGCGAAGCGGTTAATGCCAATAATTTCGGGGGCGAAGGTTCCGGCGGGCAAAGCTTTATGCGCTTTAACTGGAAGGCCGGCAATAGTTATGGCTTCTTGTTGCATGCAGAGCCGGATAGCCTGCATCACACCACAACATTCACCGCTTATTTTAAAAATATTGCTGCCGGTAAATGGTATCTCATCGCCAGCTTTAAACGCCCGCAAACAATCACGTATCTTACGCACCTGTATTCTTTTCTGGAAAATTTTATCCCTGAAACAGGTGATCAGGCAAGAATGGGCTTTTATAAAAATCAATGGATAGCCAACAGCAAAGGTGAGTGGCATGAGCTCACAAACGTTACATTTACCGTTGATGCTACGGCAAAAGGCGGTTACCGTAAAGATTATGCCGCCGGCACTGACGGCGATAAATTCTTTTTAAAAAATGATGGTTTCTTTAATGAATTTGTGAAACCTTACCAATCGTTTAAACGCAATGCTTCAGCTAAAAAATTGTCAATTGATTTTTCGCATTTGCCTTAACTATAAAAGAAAATATATGCATTACAAATGCTTGCTGTTTCTTAGCTTTTTTATACTTCTTTTTTTACATCAATCTTCTGCACAACAAAGGCCTAATGTTATTATCATTAATGCCGATGATCTTGGCTATGGCGATGTAAGCTGTTATGGTGCAACAAAAATTCATACGCCTAATATTGATAAACTGGCAGCACAGGGAATTCGTTTCACCAATGGCCATGCTTCCGCCGCCACCTGCACACCTTCGAGATATTCATTAATAACCGGCAAATATGCCTGGCGCAAAAATGGCACAGGCATTCTGCCCGGCGATGCTGCGCTCATCATTCCCACAGATACACTTACGCTGCCTAAGGTATTTAAGCAGGCAGGGTATGCCACCGGCGTTGTGGGCAAATGGCATTTAGGCCTGGGCAATGCCGTGCAGAAAAACTGGAATGAGCCTGTTGCTCCCGGCCCGCGTGAAGTGGGCTTTGACTACTCCTTTATTTTTCCTGCAACCGCCGACAGGGTGCCAACGGTTTTTCTTGAAAACCAAACGGTGATTGGTTTAGATAAAAATGATCCCATTGAAGTTGATTATCAACAAAAGGTTGGTAACGATCCCACAGGCAAAGAACATCCTGAATTATTGAAATTACAATCGTCTCCCCAGCAGGGCCATGATCAGACAATTGTAAATGGCATTGGCCGCATTGGTTATATGAGCGGCGGAAAAACAGCGCGGTGGACGGATGAAGAACTATCTCTTACATTCTTATCAAAAGCAAAAACATTCATTGAAAAAAATCAGCAGCGGCCTTTCTTTTTATACTATGCATTAAACGAGCCGCACGTGCCGCGCATGCCTGCAACCATGTTTAAAGATACCAGTGGTATGGGCTATCGCGGAGATGTAATTGTTGAACTGGACTGGTGTGTCGGCGAGATCATGAAAGCGCTTGCCGTGCTGGGGTTGGATAAAAATACCATCATTATTTTCACAAGCGATAACGGCCCTGTGCTGGATGATGGTTACCAGGACGAAGCTATAACAAGATTGAATGGCCATAAGCCTGCAGGCCCGCTGCGCGGTGGCAAATACAGCATATTTGAAGGCGGTACAAGGATGCCGTTTATAGTAACATGGCCAGGAATAATTAAGCCGGGTATTTCAAATGCACTGGTTTGCCAGGTTGATTTGCTTGCATCATTTGCCGCCTTGCTGAAAGAAGATATAAGCGGCTTTAAAAGCGACAGTAAAAATGTGCTGAATGCCTTGTCAGGTAATGATAATAAAGGGCGTGATTATCTCATAGAGCAGGCCGGTGCATTGGCCGTTATAAAAGATAACTGGAAATATATTGAACCAAATAACCGGCAGGCGTATAATAAATTAACCGGCACAGAACTGGGCAATGCGCCGGCGCCGCAACTGTATGATCTTTCAAAAGATGTTGGTGAAACGAATAATGTTGCCCGGCAATATCCTGAAAAAGTAAAAGAATTTGAAGCTTTGCTTGAGCAGGAACGCAATAAACAATTGAATTAATTAATCGCTACCCAATTTAGTTTGTATAAATTCTCTACGCTGCATATCTGACGTGCTTTACATGGAAATACTTTTGCACCTGCTTTTTGTTGTTTTTTCTTTCATGCATAAAATTCTCAACATTGGCGCGCATTTCAGCTTTATTAACAGGGCGTTTTTTG
>NZ_JASGEX010000158.1:0-37432 GCF_047606085.1 Parafilimonas sp. | reverse complement strand
TTTATAAAGTCATCCTTGCTTATACAGCATGATTATGAGATTCCCGCCTTCGCGGGAATGACGTGCAGGAATGTGAGATAATCTTACAATCCTATAAAGCAGGTGCAAATAGCCAATGCACAAATTCATCCTGTGTTTACTATAAAGCGCAAGGAAAAAGTCGAACCTTGAAGAATGCATCGATTTTACCATAAACTTTGCCCTGAAAGCCGCGTCGCTTTGGCGTTCCGGAGATTACTTCATCAAATAGAGGATTCAAAATCTGGTGTTTCCGGAAGGAATTAGCTATAATAGGAAAATGGATGCATATCGAACCTCAAGAATAAATATATTTTTTTAATATTGCGCGTTTGGCGCAGGTTTTAGACAATAAAAAAGCGGCATTACCGAATTAAAATTCGATTTTGCCGCTCCGGTGGTGTGGGGCGGGATCGAACCGCCGACACAAGGATTTTCAGTCCTTTGCTCTACCGACTGAGCTACCGCACCAAAGGGGTGCAAATATAGGAGGTTTTTATAAATCTCCATATTCTGTACTGACTATTTTATTATCTGAATGTTTTCTTCCTGCAACAAAGGGAGGTTTTTGAAGCGGAGAATAATATTGGCCACAACAATAACATCTTTTTCACAATAGGTGGCAATACGCTGTATGTCTTTATGGTCGTAATATACTTCCCTTACTTTGCTTCCATCCATATCGCCCTTGGATGAAGGCACATTCAGAATGGTGGCAAGCAGGTTAAGCGATATATAATTTTTGTAATCGCCGAATTTCCACCACTGCAGGGTATCAATCATTTCAATCTCCCAGGGCTTTGCGGCATGCAACTGCAAGTAAGAAGGTAAAGGGATATTATTAATCAGCAGCCGCCGGCATATATAAGGTATATCGAACTCCCGTATGTTATGCCCGCCAAAAATGATGTGCTTTTTATTTTTAAGAAAAGCATCCGTAATCTTTAAAAAAAATTGCAAAATTTCAGCTTCTTCTTCACAACAAATACTTTTAACTTTAAAGCAAACTTCCCTGTTTTCACTTTCATAAAAATAACCTGCTGATATACAAACTATTTTTCCAAACTCCGCCATTATACCGGCCCTTAATAAATAGCTCTCATCCAATGAGAGGCTTTCTGGCACGGTTTTGGAAATTTTGTCGCCCCAAAGCAACTTCATATCGTCTGGAAGCATTTCGTACCTTTCAAAAAAAGGTACTGTTTCTATGTCGAGAAGTAAAAGATTATATAAAGAAAATGCGTTCAACGATTGTTTTTTTCAATATTAGTAAATTAGTCTCACATTAAACCACAATATATGAGTTACAGCAATTATCCATCATCTACATCCGGAGATCAGCCGGCTAATCAGCCAAAAGACAATCGTAAACTGATCTTCGGTATTCTAATAGCCGCTTTGGTAGGCACATGGGGCTATATCATTTACGATAAAAGCCAGTCAAGCAAAAAAATTGATCAGCTTACCGTTCAATACGCAGCCGCCGATTCATCCCGCAGCGCAGTGGAAGCAGAGTATAATGACGCTTTGTCGAGAATGGATTCATTAACCGGTTCCAATGCAAAACTTTCAGGCGAATTAGCGGAACGCAAAACTGATATTGAAAATCTTAAAACACAGATCAGAACAGAACTGGGCAAAAAGAATGCAGACCTGTCTAAGGCCAGATCTATGATTAAAGAATTGAATGGAAAAATTACCGACCTGCTTGCCCAGGTTGAACAGTTGAAGCAGGAAAATCAAACATTAACTGCTGCCAATACTGATTTAACCACACAGCGCGATACGCTTACTGCGCAAAAAACAAGGGTTGAGCAAGACCTCTCTACCACGCAGGCGGCAAAAGCGCAGGTGGAAGATGTAGGCTCCACACTGCATGCGAGCAATATAAATATTGCTGCTATTAACGTAAAGAATAGCGGCAAGGAAAAAACTACGGAAACGGCAAAACGCGCCGATCTTTTCAGGATATCTTTTGACCTTGATGAAAACCGTATCGCGCCCAGCGGGGAAAAAGATTTGTATGTGTGTGTTACAGGCCCGGATGGCCATCCGATAACAGTGCCTTCAAATGGCAGCGGCACTTTTACAACAAGGGAAGACGGTGAAAAAGTATTTACCAATAAAATGTCTGTCAACTACGAGCAAGGCAAACGTATGCCTGTAAGTTTCGACTGGAAGCCCGAATCCGGAAAATATCAAACCGGTAGTTACAAAATTGAAATTTATCAAAACGGGTATAAAATAGGGCAGGGAACAAAAGAACTAAAAAAGGGTGGCCTGTTCAGTTAAAAAGTTGTCTTTATTTAATGTCTGAACAAAGTCCCGCAGTTGTTTAATTGCGGGATTTTTTATTTGCCTCTGTTTATATACTTTAGAGCATGATTCGGCAATGGCTTAATGGCAAAACATTATTGTTTTTTATAGCGGCCGCTATAGTTACAGGCACCATATTTTATTCGTCTTACCTTGCCAAAAAAATAGCCGCCGATGAAAAAAAGAAGGTAGAAATATGGGTGGAAGCGCAGCATACAATATTAAATGCAACGGATGAGGTGAACCTCAACCTTGCTGCAAGAATTTCTTCGGAGAATACGGAAATACCCATTATCGAAACCAACGAAAGTGACAGTATAAATACAGGTAACTGTGTCAACCTCGATTCCATAAAAATTAAATCTGACCCCGGTTATTTAAAAGATAAGCTGGCTGAATTTAAAAAAGACCACGACCCTATCGTTGTCACACTTTCTGAAAAACCATATACTGCCAATAAATATTATTATGGCCAAAGTGTTCTGCAAAAAGAAGTGCAGTATTATCCTGTTGTTCAGCTTATCATTGTAGGGCTTTTTCTTATAGTGATTATAATTGCACAGCGCACATCGTATATAAGTACCCAAAACCAGGTATGGGCCGGCATGGCCAAAGAAACGGCGCACCAGTTAGGCACGCCTGTTTCCAGCTTAAAAGGCTGGATAGAGGTTTTGAAAGAAACACCCGAAACGGAAAAGCTAAGTATGGAAATAGAGAAAGATGTAAACCGGCTTGAGCTGATAACAGACCGTTTTGGCAAGATAGGCAGCCATCCGCATCTTGAAGAAAAAAATATTGTGGTACAGGTGAATAATATGATGGATTATATAAAACGAAGAGCGGGCGGCAAAGTGAATATGGCTTTAGATACAGGGGATAAAACAGATATCCGGGCCATGATATCGCCGCCGCTGTTTGACTGGGTAATTGAAAACCTGCTGAAAAATGCGCTGGACGCCATTGAAGGCAAGGGTTCTGTAGAAATGCATATTAAAGACACACCTGCACAGGTTTTGATTGATGTAACAGATACCGGCAAGGGCATTTCAAAAAATAATATTGCAAAAGTGTTTAACCCCGGCTTTACTACCAAAAAACGCGGGTGGGGGCTCGGCTTAACCTTAAGCAAGCGCATAATTGAACAATATCATAAAGGTTCTCTATTTGTAAAATACAGTGAACCGGGCAAAGGCACAGGTTTTAGAATTGAACTGAATAAATAATTTATTTTCCCCCTACATTTGCAGCCCGGGCCCAGGTGGTGAAATTGGTAGACACGCTACTTTGAGGTGGTAGTGCCTTAACCGGCGTGCTGGTTCGAATCCAGTCTTGGGCACAACGAGGAAGTCTCAAAAGTAAATTGAAGGCTTTGAGAATCGCTTAAACGAAAACTTTCTCCATCAGGTATCCGAATAAAAAAGAGGTTGGCTCGACTTTTGAGACGGCCTCTTTTTATTTCCTGAAATACATCCCTTGAGTTACGAGTTCTAATTCACAGAGAGTAAGAAAATTTAGATCCCATTGAGCGTAAACCCAAGCTTATTTTTCAAATATCTTATTTTAGTTAAATAAGTGGCAAATAATTTGCAAAGCCAGCATACAAATTCTTTTTAAATTTTAAAAGAATATAAGGTTATGTACACAGTATAGCACGTGGTAAAATAAATTATATCAGCCCTTTGCTCTGTGTTAGCTATTTTTATCGCAATATTTTTTTAATCATATAAATAAAACAGGCACTGGTTAAACTGCCTGGCTCTATTCTACACTAAAACAAAGGATTATGAAAAAATTTTTGTTCATTATTTTTCTCCCTGCATTCTACCCGGCGCTGTCACAAGATGCTACTGTACAGGATCTTAAAACAGAATCATCTAAAACAATAACAAAAGATGCGAATGACACCATACCGAAAATTTGGAAAACGGGCGGTATTATAAGCGTAAATCTCACCCAGGGCTCATTGAATAACTGGTCGGCAGGCGGTGAAAAATTTTCACTTTCATTAAACTCGCTGCTCAGCACGTATGCATTTTATAAGAAAAACAAGCATAGCTGGGATAATCTTTTAACTTGGAATGTAGGCTATGTAAAAACAACCAGCCTTGGCACACGCAAAAACGATGACCGCGTGGAATTTCTGTCAAAATATGGTTATGCCCTTAATCCTAAACTAAATTTGAGTGGCCTGTTTGATGTAAGAAGCCAGTTTTTTAAAGGATATACATACGATGATGATGGTTTAAAAACATATACTTCCAATTTCTTTGCGCCCGGTTATGTTTTATTAAGCCCCGGCCTTGATTACCATCCCGTAAAAAATCTTTCCATTTTTGTATCACCGGCAACGGCAAGATGGACGATTGTAACTGCTGACAGCCTGAAAGAATCTTATGGCGTTGATGTAAATAAAACTGCAGATTTCCAGTTTGGTACGTATGCTTCTGTTTCTTACCTGGCAAACATAGGCAAGGCAATAACTTATACCGGTAAGCTCGACCTTTTCTCAAATTATAAAAGCAACCCGCAAAATGTGGATTTATACATGACCAACTTATTTGCGGCCAAGATATCCAGAATACTGTCGGTTACATATAGTCTCACTTTAATATACGATGATGATGTGCGCCAGTTCGGCCCGAACGGCACTTCTGCCGGGCTGCAGCTCCAGTCATTGTTCGGAGCCGGCTTGCTGGTAAAGTTCGACAATTATACACCTAAGAAATAAAGGCTGCCCCGGCCACCAATTAATTTGCCGGGAAATAAACATAAACATATTTGGACTAACCGCCTGGCATTATCCTGCCGGGCGAAAATTAAAAAGACCGGAAGAAAAAATCAACCGGTCTTTTTAATATGATGATAAACCCTTTATTCCCCTGCTTTTACCAGGCCTAATTTAGCTTCCAGGCTTAATGTTGCATGTGGCACGGCGCGCAGCCTTGCCTTGTCAATTAATTTCCCGGTAACGCGGCAAATACCATACGTTTTGTTTTCAATGCGTATCAACGCCTTTTCAAGATGGTCAATATATGTTATCTGGCGGCTGGCCATCTGGCTCAGTTGCTCCCGTTCCATGCTTATGCTGCCGTCTTCCATTGTCATGTAGCGGTTTTCGCTTTCATCGCCGCCCATATCATCCTTACGGGTAATAAGGCCCTGCAAATAAGCCAGTTCTTTTTTTGCAGCATCAAGTTTGCGCTGAATCAGTTCCCTGAATTCATTCAGCTCCGTATCGCTGTAGCGAACAAGCGGCTCGGCAGATTTCACCTGTTCCTGGCGCTGCTCCAGCGATTTATAAGAAGGTTGATATGGAACACTCGTTTTTGCATTTATTTTAGGCAGTTTTACTTCCTTTATCGGCTCAGGCTTCTTAACTGCTTTCTTTTCAACTGGTTTTTCTTCTTGTTTCTTTTGCTTTGACATAGCTTTAATTTGTTTATCGTGCCTGCTCACACTTGTCTTTGACTCATGCTTTGCAACTGCTTTTTTTACTGGTGCAGCAGCCTTTTTAATTATTTTTGATGATTTTACAACAGGTTTGGACGATGCCTTTTTTACTTTAGGCTTTGCCACAGGTTTTGCTGTTTTAGCCGCAACCTTTTTAACAGGCTTTTTTACTGTTTTAGACGTTGCCTTTCTGGCCGGTGCTGTTTTTTTGCTTCCGGCCGCTGCTTTTTTTGCTGCTGGTTTAGCTGCTTTTTTAATTGGTTTCTTCTGTGGCATAGTTCGTCATCCTTTTTTATTTACGCTCACTTTCAATAGGTTGTCATTAATCTCAATCTCAGTGCCATCTGTAATTTCCGGCGCCCAGTCAAGATTATCTGCCAAAATTTCGGCGCAAATATAGTTTTTAAATGTATTAATAGAGGGTTTCAATGCAGTATTGTCAAGAACACGTACAAATATGCGGTCTGTAAGCTCAAAGCCCTTATCTTTCCTGATGTTTTGAACGCGGTTTACAAATTCCCTGGCGTCGCCCTCCATTTTCAGTTCATCCGACAATTGTATATCAAGCGCCACGGTTAAATTGCCTTTTGAAGCTACGTTCCAGCCCGGAATATCTTCGGCAATTATTTCCACATCATTGGTTTCCAGTTTCCAGTTACCGGTTTCCAGTTTAATTTCAACAAACCCTTCTTTTTCCAGCGCACTGATCTCTGCCTGTGTAAACTTTGATATTACCGCAGCCGCTTCTTTCATCCTGTTGCCAAGCTTTGCGCCCAATAATTTAAAATTCGGTTTTGCTTTTTTGTGGATGATATTGTTGCTTTCGGAAGCATATTCTATCCTCTTTAGATTCACTTCAGATTTGATTAAATCTTCTACTTTTTGCAACTGCGCTTTCATTTCAGGGTTTAAAACCGGTATTAAAGCCTGTTGCAAAGGCTGGCGCACTTTTATATTGGCCTTTTTGCGCAGCGACAAGATTAAGGAAGATGCATCCTGCGCCAGTTGCATCCTTTCTTCCAAAGCATCGTCTATCAGGGATTCATCTGCAAGTGGGTAATCAGTATGATGCACCGATTCCACATCAAACCTGTTCGTAACCGCATTCAGGTTTTTGAAAACCGCATCGCTGAAGAACGGCGAAACCGGCGCCATTAAACGAACAATGGTTTCGAGGCATTCATACAATGTTTGATAGGCTGCAATTTTGTCCTGCCCATAGTCGCCTTTCCAGAAACGGCGGCGGCAAAGGCGCACATACCAGTTGCTTAAATGCTCATCCACAAATTCTTCCATCAGCCGGCCGGCAAGCGTAGGCTCATAATCGTCCATTGCTTCGGTAGCCTTTTTAATTAAAGTATGGAGAGATGAAAGCACCCAACGGTCAATTTCAGGCCTGTCCGCTACCGGGATGTACTCCTCTTTAAAGGCAAAGCCGTCCACATTGGCGTATAGCGCAAAAAACTGGCAAGTGTTATATAAAGTCCCGAAGAACTTACGTTGCACTTCTTTGATGCCGTCAAGGTCGAACTTTAAATTATCCCAGGGTGAAGCATTCGTGATTAAATACCAGCGGGTGGCATCGGCGCCAAAATCGGCAATGGTTTTAAAAGGGTCCACCACATTTCCAAGGCGCTTGCTCATTTTCACGCCATTCTTATCCAATACCAAACCATTTGAAATACAAGTTTTGTAAGCTAAACCCGGATATTTTTCATCAGAAATTTCAATGCCATTCGTCTTCAATTCTTCCTGTACTGATTCTTTTATCAAACCAGCGATAGCATGTAAAACATAAAACCAGCCGCGGGTTTGGTCAACACCTTCAGCAATAAAATCCGCGGGATAATTGTCCGCAAAAGTTTTCATATTTTCAAACGGAAAATGCCACTGTGCGTAGGGCATAGCGCCGCTGTCGAACCAAACATCCACCAAATCCGGCACACGTTTCATTGGCTCACCGGAAGGAGAAACCAGCACGATTTCGTCAACCATTGGCTTGTGCAGGTCGAGATTATCATCAGCAAGAAAAGCGGCGTTCATAGTGCCTAACTGGCCATCGGCCTTTTTGCCTTCTGCTTTCAGTTCTGCTATGGAACCAATGCAAATTTCTTCGTTTCCATCTTTGGTGCGCCAAACGGGCAATGGCGTGCCCCAGAAGCGGCTGCGGCTCAGGTTCCAGTCCACCATATTTTCCAGCCAGTTGCCAAAACGGCCTTCACCGGTGCTTTTGGGTTTCCAGTTGATGGTTTTATTCAGCTCCACCATACGGTTACGCAGCGCCGTGGTTTTGATGAACCAGGCATCGAGCGGATAGTATAAAACCGGCTTATCGGTGCGCCAGCAATGCGGGTAGCTGTGTTCATATTTTTCAACCTTGAAGGCACGGTTTTCTTTTTTCAGTTTTACGCAGATGTCAACATTTACATCTACATAATTAAAGTCGTCTTTATAATTTTTTACATACCGGTTGCTGAATTCGCCGAGGCCATCAACAAATTTGCCCTGGCGGTCAACCATAGTTAATATGCCGATATCGTATTTTTTACCAACCTTATAATCATCCGCACCAAATGCAGGCGCGGTATGAACGATGCCGGTGCCATCTTCGGTGGTAACAAAATCGCCTAATAAAACTTTGAAGGCATTGGGGTTATCAGTTTTGTTAGCTTCGAAAGGGAGAAGCTGTTCGTAAGAGATGCCTTCAAGGTCTGCACCTTTAAATGCGGCTATTATTTTCCAGGGAAGGACTTTTGATTTCTCATCATAATTTTCAAAATTGCCATTTTCATCTTCTGCCTTGAAAGACTTGCCCAGCAGAGCTTTGGCAAGCATTACATTAACCGGAAGATGCGTGTATGGGTTGAAGGTTTTAACCAGCACATAATCTATGCTGGCGCCAACGGTTAAACCAAGGTTGGAAGGCAACGTCCACGGAGTAGTTGTCCAGGCTAAAAAGAAGACCTCACCCCCCGCCCTCTCCAAGGGAGAGGGAGCTTTTACCGCATCGAATAAAAATTTGCTCTTTTCATTATTAACTGCCCGGAACATCACTGTCGCGCTCGTATCCTTTACATCTTTATACGTTCCCGGCTGGTTTAATTCGTGGGAGCTTAAGCCGGTGCCGGCAGCGGGCGAATAGGGCTGGATGCTTACATCTTCATACAACAAACCTTTATGGTACAGTTGTTTTAGCAGCCACCAGAGCGTTTCAATATAATTATTTTCAAAGGTGATGTAAGGATGCTCCAGGTCAACCCAATAACCGATGCGTTTGGTAAGCTCATCCCATTTGTCTTTATAACGCAGTACCGCTTCACGGCATTTTTTATTATAATCTTCAACAGAAATCTTCCTGCCTATATCTTCTTTGGTAATGCCAAGCTCTTTTTCAACGCCAAGCTCCACGGGCAGGCCATGCGTGTCCCAGCCGCCTTTGCGTTTTACCTGAAAGCCTTTCATGGTTTTATAGCGGCAAACCAGATCCTTTAAAGTGCGGGAAATAACATGATGAATGCCGGGCATGCCATTGGCGCTGGGCGGGCCTTCATAAAAAACAAAAGGCCGGCTGCCCTGCCGTAAGGACACACTTTTTTCAAATGCTTTTTCTTCATCCCACCTGTTTAAAATTTCTTCTTCTATGGCGGGAAGATGCAAACCCTGAAATTCTTTGTATTTAGCTGCCATTATGCGTAAAACCTGTCTGTAAATAATAAAAAGTGTGCAAAGGTAGCAATATAGTATGGAAATATTTTGCAGGAAGCCGGGTTTAACTGCACAAAAAACAATGCCGTGACAAACCTGCTTTCTCCCTTTACTGCTTTTTAAACATAGGCGCTAATGATACCCATAACTGAGTGATAATAATGGCCGCCAAATAAAATTAAGTGAACCATAAGCGGGTATAGCTGGCAAAGCTCAACCCGTTTCTGCCAGCCGGGCTGCAGCGGAAAAGCTTCGTTGTAATGATTGTAAAAGCTGCTGTCGAAGCCGCCAAACAATAAACTCATGGCAATATCCATTTCGCGGTTACCGTAATATACTGCCGGATCATAAATAACCGGTTCGCCGTTATTTCCGGCCATAAAATTTCCACCCCACAGATCGCCATGTATTAAAGCAGGCTTTTCTTCCGGGAAGATATTACTTAAACGCTCACAAAGCTTTTCCGCTTTTGTAACATCTTCTTTACTGCATTTGTTTTGGCTGAAAGCAAGCTGCATCATCGGCATAATGCGCTGCGCTGCATAAAATTCACTCCAGGTTTTGCAGAAATAATTGGGCTGGTGCAGCGAACCGATATAATTATTTTCAGGCAATCCGAACCGTTCGTTTGTGTGCCGGTGCATGGCCGCCAGTTGCCGCGCAAAAGTTTGCCAGAAGTTTTTGGAAGAGCTGCCTTTCTCTATAAATTCCGTTACAAGAAATATTTTATTTTCAATTTTCCCGTGAAGGATTGGTTCAGGGATTTTAATGGTTTTGGTTTGATGCATTAGCCGCAGGCCACTGAATTCTTTTTCAAACATATCATTCAGCTTTCCATCGTTCAGCTTCAAAAAGAAAGTACCGGTATTGGTTTGCAGCCTGTAAGTTTGATTAATGTCGCCGCCAAAAACCGGCTGATGATTAATAATATTAACCGGCTGATTGAAAAGATTCGAGAGTTCCTGAATGATATGATCTAAAAACATCAATAAGGTATAATATTCAGAGGCATTGCTGCAAATGGTCTGGCTTTGCTTTGTTGATATTTTAATGTCCGGCCTTACTTGCAGCAATACTTTTATTAGCGGTTCGTGCCTTTGTTTTACGAACAGCTAATTTTGCTAAGCGCTCCTTATCGGCTTTAATGAACTCACTAATTGCGCTTTTTTGTTTATCTGTTAGAGGCTTCCCTTTAATTATGAAGTCAACGCCGTCTGGTTCTTTTATGTATCCCATTTATCCGTTTTTAAAATATTTATCAATTAAAACGTTAGCTGCTATTGTATTTATTATCATCAATTGTCCGCCAAAAGTTATAGCGTTCAGCGTCTTCCGGTAATGTTCAATCAGCCTTGTTTTTGCAGTAAACGAAACGTAGCCTGAAAACCCATGTTGAAACGAGATTTTACAGGCATAAGCGACTAAGTTTCCGGCAACGCCTTCGTATAATTTATTCCGGCCTAAATTGAAAGTTGCATTTTCAAGCAAATTCATATATACATGGTCAGCATTGATTGTGAAACTGATTAAACCCTGAACGATGTTTGGATTATCTGTAATTGTGTCAGTTTATAAACCTCTTTCGAATTATCGTTTAATTCTGTTTTCCAATTGAAATTCCAGCCATTTTTCCTGGTGATTTGCTTTAAGTCTGCCTTAGTCAATCGCAAAACTTCTGTTCGGAAACTATCGCCGGAAACTGTGTTTCGGATTGAGTTTGTCAGGAAATCAATCTCAAAATCAAGTGCTATTTTCCTTCGTTTGTTCACTTTACGAATTTACGAAATCCTGATCTGTCAGGCAAGCTACTTTATTATTTGTCAGTTGTTGTTCCATATAGCATAACCGCCAAATCTTTTCTCTGTGCCCTCCGTTATCTCTGTGCGCTATATTTTCGCACAGAGATAACGGAGGGCACAGAGATTTTAAAATAAAAAACCTGCCGGGCTAACAACCTGGCAGGTTTAAAATTACGTTACACGTCTCACACGTCCTATGCTTCTTCAGCAGCCATTCTTTTTTGCTGGCGCTTTCTTTCTTCTTCATCCAAAATAACCTTACGCATACGAATGAAGTTTGGCGTTACTTCAATGCACTCGTCAAACTGGATATATTCCATGCATTCTTCCAGCGTCATTAAAGTTTTGGGGGCAATGTTCGTGGCTGCATCGCTGCCGCTTGCCCGCATATTGGTAAGCTTCTTTCCTTCATTCGGGTTTATAACCAGGTCGCCGGGCTTATTGTTTTCGCCCACAATCATGCCTTTATAAACATTCTCGCCGGGGTCAACAAAGAAGAAACCCCTGTCCTGCAGCTTATCTAATGAATAGGCTGTGGTAGTGCCCGCATCTTTTGAAATAAGAACGCCATTATTTCTGCCGGGAATAGCGCCTTTCCATGCTTTATATTCGCTGAAACGATGCGCCATCACCGCTTCGCCTGCCGTGGCGGTAAGCATCTGTGTGCGCAAGCCAATTAAACCGCGGGAAGGAATTTCAAATTCCAGGTGCTGCATTTCACCCTTGGTTTCCATTACATGCATTTCGCCTTTGCGGCGGGTAACGAGGTCAATCACCTTACTGGCATACTCCTGCGGCACATCCACCACCAGCGTCTCGTAAGGTTCGGTTTTCCTGCCGTCAATCTCTTTAATAATAACTTTTGGCTGGCCTACGGTTAACTCATACCCTTCGCGGCGCATGGTTTCTATTAAAATGCCCAGGTGAAGAATGCCGCGGCCATATACTAAAAAGCTATCGCCGCTGTCCGTATCCTGTACGCGAAGCGCCAGGTTTTTCTCCGTTTCCTTAAACAGCCGGTCGCGAATATGTCTGGAAGTTACAAACTTTCCATCCTTGCCATAAAAAGGCGAATTGTTTATGCTGAACATCATGTTCATAGTAGGCTCATCCACGCTTATTACCGGCAAAGCTTCCGGGTTTTCCGCGTCGGCAATGGTATCGCCTATATTAAAATCTTCCAGGCCCACCACGGCGCAAAGATCGCCGGGCTGTACTTCGGCCACTTTCTTT
Organism: Parafilimonas sp.; assembly: GCF_047606085.1. Classification (GTDB taxonomy): domain Bacteria; phylum Bacteroidota; class Bacteroidia; order Chitinophagales; family Chitinophagaceae; genus Parafilimonas. The sequence continues at coordinate 24,911 of NZ_JASGEX010000158.1, read as the reverse complement.
TTGCCCATGCCTTCAAACACATACAATTCACGCACCCTTGCTCTTTTATTGGCGCCATCAGTTTGCATTAAGGTGATGGGCTGGTTTTCTTTAATGGTGCCACGGGTTACTTTTCCAATGGCAATCCTGCCAAGGAAAGAAGAGTAATCGAGCGAAGTTATCTGCAACTGCAATGTGCCTTCACTTACTTTAGGCTCGGGCACATATTTTAAAATGCCATCCAATAATGGCGTAATATCTTCAGAAGGCGTTAATGAATCGTTGAACCAGCCGTTTTTACCACTGCCATAGAAAGTGGGGAAATTAAGCTGCTCTTCGGTGGCGTCGAGGTTAAAGAAAAGCTCAAAAACGGCATCATGCACTTCATCCGGGCGGCAGTTGGGTTTGTCCACTTTATTAATAACCACTATCGGGTGAAGGTTCAGTTGCAGGGCTTTCTGCAGCACAAAACGGGTTTGGGGCATAGGGCCTTCAAAAGCATCCACCAGCAGAATAACGCCATCGGCCATTTTAAGCACACGCTCCACTTCACCGCCAAAATCAGCGTGGCCGGGGGTATCTATCACATTTATTTTAACGCCTTGGTAGGTAACGGCTGCATTTTTAGAAAAGATAGTGATGCCGCGCTCACGTTCCAGGTCGTTGCTGTCCATTATCAGTTCACCGGTTTCCTGGTTGTCGCGAAAAACCTTGGTGGCACGTAAAATATTGTCAACAAGGGTGGTTTTACCGTGGTCAACGTGGGCGATTATTGCAATGTTCCTTATCTCCATTTTCAAAAATTGAGGCGCGAAGGTACGGTAATCTGGCGGTGTGACAAAAGGCTATTTGTTACCGTATTGTTGTTTCTCTGAGGGGGAGTAATAATGAATAACACAGTGATGTTTCAGCGAATCAACTTTCCCTTTAAGTTCAAAAGTTCACGGGTTCACTTGTTCACAAGTTTATTTCCAATTACCAATCCCAATTACAAATTCCTGATTCCTCCACCTTTCAACCAATCAACTTTCCTTCTAATAATTTCACGGGTTCATTTCTTTCCAAAACTTCACAATATCTTCTGCATGCTGCTTATTGCGGGGCTTTAAATACACTTTCTGAATAATGCCTTTTTCGTCAATTAAAAAAGTAGTGCGGTGCAGGCCCATGAATTTCCTGCCATATAACTGCTTTTCGCCCCACACGCCGTAGGCATCAATTATTTTATGGCCGGGATCGGCAATTAATGTAAATGGCAGGCTGAACTTTTCTTCAAATTTTTTGTGGCTTTCCACATCGTTAGGGCTTACGCCCACTACTTCAAACCCTTCTTTTTTAAGCAAGGCATAATTGTCCCTTAAATTACATGCCTGCACGGTGCAGGTGGGCGTATCATCTTCCGGATAAAAATATAAAACAAGCTTTTTGCCTTTATAATCTGAAAGCGAAACGGCGCCGCCATTCTGATCTTTACCTTTAAACGCCGGGGCTTTCATGCCGGCTGCTAATGTTATCATGCTGCTATTGTTTTGTGAACGTATAGGTTTCTATGGTGGCATTGCCGGCCACATCCATGGCTGTTATGGTAAGCTCATGTTTGCCTGCCGGGCAATGTTCATCAAATGTATAAGTGAAGTAATCGCTTTTTTTGGCAAACATGAGCCAGTTACCATCGAGCATGGCGGTAAAGCTGGCAATGCTGCTTACATCGTCGGTGCATTTTACCGTTAATGTTTTCTGACCGATGAATACAGCACCATCTTTCCATGAAACGGGCACAATAACCGGCGGCGCATCATCAATCAATAGCCGCACATCGCCCAATTCATCAAAGCTGCTTATAATCCAGTCGTTTTGCCATAAGCCTTTTTTTACCGTGGTGGATAAACCGCTTTTCAGCTCCATCACCACTTTATTTTTTAAAGTACTGTTAAGCGGCGATGCTTTTATCATTACATTATAATCATCATGCACAGGAATAGTATAGTCGCCTATATGAATGGCGGGCGAAACCTGCTTTGTAATGGCTGATGCCGTTTCATAAACATTTAAAGGTAATGCATCGTAAAAAGCATTTTCATCAAAGTGAATGCTTGCACCGGCTGTTTTAATATTGTTCAGGCTGTTTGCATCGCATACAGTTGCATTGGCTGGTATAGAATAATTTTTTTGTGATGCGGCGTCATATTTTACCGAAAAGCTTATGGTGCTTGTGTTTTGCTTTTCATCGCTTAAAACAATTTTTATTTTATGGGTTTGTTCATCGCTTAATGAGATATTTCCATCACTATCAAGCGGCGTAAAAATGCTGAGCTTATTTCCGGGCAAGCGGAAAAGATATTGAATGCCCTGTTTGTTCACCACCCATCTTTTATAATCCATACCGGCATTTACATAGCGGCTGGCGGGATATAGAAAATCGTTTATTTTAAATTCAAACTGCAAGGCATCATCTACATATAAAGCGGCATGATACACGCCGAATTTGAATGAAGAAGCATTGTTCATGTCTTCCATTCTTAACCCAAGCGATACCATGGGCGAACCAAGTTTTATAACAGGAACAGTGGTTGTATAAACGCCATTTGTTTTAATGATTGAAATGGGCTGAGGCAAAACGGTATAAGCGCTGTACCGCCTGTCGTACCAGTAAAGGCCATAAATAATGGGCGGGATATTGTCCTGCAGAGGCATGCCAAACAATAAAGGGTTCAAATTGTTGCCGGTTTTTGTATCGCGTATTTCAAAATGCAGGTGCGGCCCCTGCGAGCCGCCGGTGTTGCCGCTGTTGGCGATAAACTGTCCTTTTGTAACCGGAAATAAATTGGCAGGCAGTTCAAAATCCTGCTCCCAGCTTTGGTCTTTATATTGCTTATCCCTCAAATACTTTTCCAGCGCCGGGTAAAAAGAATTGAGGTGCGCATACAAAGTGGTATAACCGTTTGGGTGCGTTATATAAATGGCATGGCCATAGCCATACTTCTCAATTTTTACGCGGCTTACATAACCATCGGCCGCAGCATGCACCGGCAGGTTTTCGCGGGACTGTGTGCGAATGTCAAGCCCCATGTGAAAATGATCTGTTCGCAGCTCGCCAAAATTGGCGGCCAGCTGCATGGGAATATCCAAAGGATTACGGAAATAGCCTTGCGGGTATCTTTGCTGAGCTTTGTTAGAGCAGTTAAATAAAAAAAGCAGCGCTGTTATTATAATGAACCTTTTCATTGTATGCGCCAAAAATAATAAGCAGGCTTTTAAATTTTAGTTAGATTTTAATTTGTTTTACAGAAGATATTTTTGCAACTGTTATGAAAGAATTTTTAGAACAGGTTTGGTGGGACAATACAGTGCGGCTGTATGCCGTGGTTTTAGCGCAGGTTATTGTGGTATGGACGTTATTCAGGCTGCTGCACAGGTTTATTATTGCTTCTTTAAAAAAAATAGCCTCCCGCACACAATCTCAGGTTGACGATGCTCTTGTAGAAGCCGCCGAAAAATTCATCATACCATTTCTCTATCTCATTATTAATTACGGCATCATTCAGCAGCTAACACTTTCTGCTAAGGTTGATCATGTTTTAAAAGTGGCCATTGCTGTTATAACGGCTTATTATTTTATCCGCTTTATTAACCATGCTGTGCAGCTATCGGTAAACCTGTATATGCAAAGGAAGGATGAAACGCCGGAACGTATTAAGCAGGTTACGGGCATGCTTTCCATTTTCAAAGGATTTATATGGCTTGCAGGCATTGTAATGCTGATAGATAACTTAGGATATAATATCACCACGCTTATAACAGGCCTTGGCATTGGCGGTATTGCCATTGCTTTGGCGGCGCAAAATATCCTTACCGATCTCTTCAGCTATTTTGTGATATTTTTTGATAAGCCTTTCAGCATTGGCGATGCCATTTCTGTAAACAATGCCGCCGGAACAGTAGAACGTATAGGGATTAAAACATCCCATGTGCGCAGCCTTACAGGAGAGCAACTGGTTATTCCCAATGCCGACCTGGTAAAATCAACTATTAAAAATTTTAAGCGGCAGCAGCGTCGTGGAATAACATTCAAAATGAATGTGCGGTACGATACCGCTGCAGAAAAGCTGGATGCCATTCCGCTTTTTGTGGAACAGATAATAAAAGCACAGCCAGACATCAGTTTCGACAGGTGCCATCTTGTTTCCCTCGGCGATTATAGCCTGGCCTTTGAAACCCAGTATTTCGTGGAGTCTGCGGACTATATGTTATATCTGGACAGGCAGCAAAAAATTTTCCGGGAAATATTAAAAGCATTTTCTGATAAAGGAATTGACTTTGCTTTTCCCGGCCAGACATTTATTTTACAGCATCCGCTTACGGTGGCAGAAAAGCAATAATCTTTTTTTTGAAATTCTGATTTTTTCTTTTCATGCATGATTAATACTTTCACGCACGTTAAAAACCACTATTCATCAAAACAATCTTTAAAGCTGTATGGAAAATAATAGCCATTCACCAAAAAGCTCCCGCAGAAATTTTATTAAGAATACCTCGCTTGCTACTGCCGGTTTTTACATTGTGCCACGCCATGTTTTGGGCAAAGGATATGTGGCCCCGAGCGATAAACTGGTCGTTGCAGGCATTGGTGCAGGTGGCAAAGGAGAAAGCGATATAAAAAATTTCTTTGATAGCGGTAAGGCAGAAATTGCAGTGCTCTGCGATGTGGATGACCGCCGGGCTGCTACAACAAGAGGCCGTTTTCCCAAGGCAAAATATTATAAAGATTTCCGGAAAATGCTGGATAAAGAACATAAAAATATTGACGCCTGCTCTGTTTCCATACCCGACCATAACCATGCTGTTGCCGCCATGGCCGCTATGCAACTGGGCAAGCATGTATATGTGCAAAAACCGCTAACGCATGATATTTATGAAGCAAGAACGCTTACAGAAGCCGCAAGAAAATATAAAGTGGTAACGCAAATGGGCAACCAGGGCGCCAGCGGCGATGGTGTGCGCCAGTTGATTGACTGGTATAAGGCTGGCATAATCGGCGACGTTACTGAAGTATATTGTTATACCGACAGGCCTGTCTGGCCACAGGGAATTGCCTGGCCAACGGAAAAACCAACTGTGCCAAAAGAGCTTGACTGGAATTTATGGCTGGGCACCGCCCCTTATAAAGATTATGTTGATCATGTTGTACCGTTCAACTGGCGCGGCTGGTGGGATTATGGCACCGGCGCTTTAGGCGATATGGCCTGCCATATTATGCAGCCTGCCTTTGCAGTTTTAGAATTAGGGTACCCGGTTGGCGCAGAATGCAGTGTTTCCACAAGATATGTAGAGAACTGGCAGCAGGCTTATTTTCCTGACAGCGGCCCGGTATCTTCTCACATTATTCTTACTTTCAAGCAGCCTGATGGCAAGCCTGATTTAAGGTTGCACTGGATGGATGGCGGCATTCAGCCACAGCGCCCTTTGGAGTTACAGCCAAACGAAACCATGGGCGATGGCGGTAATGGCATTATCTTTTATGGCACAAAAGGCAAAATGATGGCCGGAACCTATGGCATTAACCCGCAACTGCTTCCCACTTCAAAAACAACAGAAACAACGGTGCCGCAAACCATAGCCCGCGTGCCTAATGGTGACGATGGGCACTATGCAGCCTGGGTAGAAGCCGCCATTGCCGGTTACGGAAGCGATGCCGCCAATAACCTTAGCTCAAGATTTGACCTGGCCGGCCCGCTTACGGAGAGCGTTTTAATGGGCAATCTTGCAATCAGAAGCTATAATATCCAGAAAAAGAATGAAAAGAATGAGATCGAATATCCCGGCCGCCATATCCAGTTGGTTTGGGATGGCCCGAATACGAAGATCACTAATTTTGATGAAGCCAACCAGTTTGTAAAGCGCACTTACCGCGAAGGATGGACGCTGGGCGTATAGGCTTATCTTCATACAAGATATATGATAAAAACTGCCTCAAAATTTTCGGGGCAGTTTCTTATTGCAGGATATTGTTAATCCCCGGGGGGTTCGAAACCCTCGGGGATTTTTAGCCAAAGCTGTTTTACACCTGCCCTTCCTTTATATCAATATTTACACTATTCAGTGTTCATTAAAAATTATACGACCTTAATACGTGTTACGTGTTGGGCATTGATTATTCTTTAAATCACTACCACCAGTCTTTTTCCGCTGGGAACATGTATGTTCCATAATGCTTCAATATTTTTCAGATCAACCGGCATTGTTTCAACTTTTAGTTTGCCATCAGCAGCAAGCTGCAACATTTCAGGAATGATCTTACCGAACAATTGCCGTACTTCCTCTTTTGTCCAACTGCCCAGCCCTGAGCCGGAAACCTGCAGATCAGTGCTTCGTAACACTTCAGAGGAGAGCCGGATCATATCATCGGTAACTGCACCAATTGAAACAAAGCGAACTTTGTGCGTAAAGGAACTTTTCCCTTTTAAAGAGGTCAATATCAGCTCTGCTGTATGGCCCTATAAATAATCAATAACAACATCAACAGGAACACCGGCATGAACTGCCTTTAGTTGCGCAACCAGGGTTTCATCACCTTGTTTTAAGGAGATTATTTCATCAGCGCCAAGCGCCAATAAAGATTGCAGAGATTCTTCATTCCTTCCCGTAACAATTATTCTTTTAGCGCCATAATATTTTGCAACCTGAACAGCTACCCTGCCTGTAAAACCGGTGGCGCCGTTTATCAATACCGTTTCGCCTGCCTGCATGCCAGCCCTGAAAAGGAGCGCCATTGCAGAACCGGCTACGGCATTGGGCAAAGCGGCGGCAGTTATATCATCAATGCTTTCCGGTAATTTTACCATGCGGGTTTTATCAATAAGCGCCTTTTCTGCTATCATGCCTGTAATGCCAAAAGCAAACACCCTTGTGCCATCTTCCAATAAGCCTACACCATCCCCGCCAACTACTTTTGGCTGTTGCATCGCATTGGTTTCTGAAGAATAATGTTTGCCGCCTGCCCTCGATTTATCAAGATGTTTAATAGCTGACGCTTTTACAGACATTAAAAGTTCATCTTTATCATTGATAACTGGTTCCGGAAAATCTTCCACATATACAGGCATACTGCCTTTTTGATATACAACTGCCGCTCTCATTTTTATAAAATTTATACAGCAAAATTACCGGAGCGGTTTGGCAGCAAACGATAACATTTGTTATCAAACGTACATTGAATTTTTCATGCATAAATTACACAAAAGATGCGTGAAAAATTTAATGAGAGTTCCTCTTTGCCAATATAAATATTCAAGAGAAATTAAAACAGGTTGCACCGTTTACAGGATAGTGCTTTCACGTAAAATGACAAGGAATCGAAAAGCGTACCAAATAAAAAGAGGTTGTCCCAGGCTTTGGAACAACCTCTTTATTATAATCAGGTTTATCTGAAAAACCAGATAAGGCGCTGCCTTATTTTACTTCTTCAAACTCGGCATCGGTTACGTTTTCGCTTCCCTGCTGGCTATTGCCATTATCAGAAGTTCCTGCGTTTGGCTGGGCACCTGCATCTGCGGTTGCGCCTGCCTGCTGGGCTTTGTAAAGCTCTTCGCTGGCTGCCGTCCATGCCTGGTTTAATTCAGCCATAGCGCTGTCAACCGCAGCAACATCCTGGCTCTTATGGGCATCTTTTAATTTATTTAAAGCTGCTTCAATCGGAGCTTTCTTGTCGGCCGGAACTTTATCGCCAAATTCTTTCAACTGTTTTTCAGTCTGGAACACCAGGCTGTCTGCCTGGTTCAATTTATCTATTTTTTCACGGGCGGCTTTATCTTCCGCTTCATGCGCTTTGGCATCCGTTTTCATCTTTTCAATTTCTTCCTTGCTTAAGCCGCTGCCCGCTTCAATGCGTATCTTCTGTTCTTTGCCGGTGCCTTTATCTTTCGCACTCACGTGTATTAAACCATTTGCATCAATATCGAATGTTACTTCAATTTGCGGAACACCGCGCGGCGCGGGTGGAATGCCGTCAAGATTAAATACGCCTAAACTTTTATTGTCTTTTGCCAGGCTTCTCTCACCCTGTAAAATATGTATCTGAACACCCGGCTGGTTATCGCTGGCTGTGGAGAATACTTCTGTTTTCTTGGTAGGAATAGTTGTGTTTGCCTGGATCATGGGTGTTAATACGCCACCTAATGTTTCAATACCAAGCGTAAGCGGTGTTACATCAAGCAGCAACACGTCTTTCACCTCGCCGGTTAATACGGCGCCCTGGATAGCTGCACCAACGGCAACCACTTCATCAGGATTCACACCTTTATGTGGTTTTTTGCCGAAGAATTTTTCTACTATTTCCTGCACTTTCGGAATACGGGTGGAACCACCTACCAGTATCACTTCATCAATTTGAGAAGCGCTGTAACCGGCATCTTTCAACGCCGCTTCGCAAGGCTTCAAACATCTTGCAAACAAATTATCAGCAAGCTGTTCAAATTTTGAACGGGTTAATTTTGTAACCAGGTGTTTTGGCACACCATCCACTGCGGTAATGTAAGGCAGGTTGATCTCTGTTTCTGAGGAAGAAGACAATTCGATCTTGGCTTTTTCGGCAGCATCTTTTAAACGCTGCAAAGCCATAGGATCTTTGCGCAGATCAATGTTTTCCTGTTTTTTAAATTCTTCAGCCAGCCAGTCCATAATCACTTTATCAAAGTCATCGCCGCCAAGATGGGTATCACCGTTGGTTGATTTCACTTCAAAAACGCCATCGCCCAGTTCCAGTACTGAAATATCGAATGTACCGCCGCCGAGGTCGAACACGGCAATCTTCTGGTCAGCATGTTTTTTATCCAGGCCATAAGCCAGGGCTGCGGCAGTAGGCTCGTTAACGATTCTGCGCACATTTAAACCGGCTATTTCACCGGCTTCTTTAGTGGCCTGCCTCTGCGCATCGTTAAAGTATGCCGGAACGGTAATTACCGCTTCGTTCACTTCCTGGCCCAGGTAATCTTCCGCAGTTTTCTTCATCTTCTGAAGTATCATGGCAGAAATTTCCTGTGGCGTATATAAACGGCCGTCAATATCTATACGTACGGTATCATTATCTCCACGAACCACTTTGTAGCTCCAGTGGCTTATCTCTTCTTTTACTTCATCGTAGCGGCGGCCCATGAAACGCTTCACACTCATAATGGTGTTTTGCGGGTTTGTTATAGCCTGTCTCTTGGCAGGATCGCCTACTTTACGTTCACCATTCTTTAAAAAAGCAACAACAGAAGGCGTAGTGCGGCGGCCTTCATCGTTGGCAATAACAACCGGTTCGTTACCTTCCATAACCGCAACGCAACTGTTAGTTGTACCTAAGTCAATACCTATTATTTTTCCCATATTAATTGATTAATTTCTTTAAGATTAAGTTATTGCTGCATACTGCTCAATCATTATGCCATGGGGCATAAAAGTGAAAAAATGGCAGAAGCTAAATATATTGATAGCATGTATAAACAAAAAGAGGCTGCCTGAATCCGGCAACCTCTCTGCTATCATTTTAAATAATCTTATCCGTTCATGCTTGCCAGGAATTCTTCATTGCTCTTGGTGCCACGCATACGTTTTAATAACTCTGTCATCGCTTCTTCCGTATTCATATCATTAATATAAACACGAAGAATATTCATGCGCTGCAGCACTTCTCTGTCAAGTAACAGATCGTCGCGGCGGGTAGAGGAAGCCACGAGGTCTATAGCCGGGTAAATGCGTTTGTTGGCCAGCCTTCTGTCAAGTTGCAGTTCCATATTGCCGGTGCCTTTAAATTCTTCAAAGATCACTTCGTCCATCTTGCTGCCCGTGTCAATGAGCGCTGTGGCAAGAATGGTTAGAGAGCCGCCGTTTTCTATTTTACGGGCGGCGCCAAAAAACTGTTTCGGCTTTTGCATAGCATTGGCTTCCACGCCACCGCTCAGCACTTTACCGCTGGCCGGGGCAACCGTGTTGTGGGCACGGGCAAGGCGGGTAATGCTGTCAAGCAGGATCACCACATCATGGCCGCATTCCACAAGCCTTTTCGCTTTTTGCAAAGCAATGGTAGAGACCTTCACGTGCTTTTCCGCAGGCTCATCGAAAGTGGAAGCAATTACTTCTGCTTTTACGCTGCGTTCCATATCCGTAACTTCTTCCGGACGCTCATCCACCAGCACCACCATCAAATAACATTCAGGATGGTTGGCGGCAATGGCGTTCGCCACAGCTTTCAGCAGCATGGTTTTACCTGTTTTCGGCTGCGCTACAATCAGGCCGCGCTGTCCTTTGCCAATGGGTGTAAACAGGTCTATTATACGGGTTGAATAATCGCTTGGCGTAGTAAAAAGCCTCAGCTTTTCGTAAGGGAAAAGCGGTGTGAGATAATCAAACGGAACCCTGTCCCTTACTTCATCCGGGCTTTTGGCATTGATGGTTTCAACCTTCAGCAAGGCAAAATATTTTTCGCCTTCCTTGGGCGGGCGCACGGCGCCAAAAACGGTATCGCCGGTTTTGAGGCCAAATAATTTTATCTGTGAAGGAGAAACATAAATATCATCGGGAGAAGAAAGATAATTGTAATCGCTGCTGCGTAAAAAACCGTAACCGTCAGGCATCATTTCCAAAACACCTTCGGCCTGAATAATACCGTCAAATTCAATATTAAATGCAGTATCCTTTCGGCCTGGACCAAATGTTTTTGCAACAGGCTCTGCGCTTTCAATTTCATCCGGGTAAACAATAGGGCCGTCATCGCCCAGCATGCTTAATAAGTTTGCGCCCATTTGGGTAAGGGCGTCATCACTATCAATATATTCTTCTGAAGATGCATCGGAAGTTCCTTCCGGTTGTTGTTCTTCCGGCTGCGGCTCAGCCACGGCTGCGGCCTTTAATTTTATGCGGGCGCGCTTAGGCTTTTCTTCTTTCACCTCTTCTTTTGAGGCTTTTTCTTTAGAAATATGCTTTGTTTCTTTTGCAGGTTTTGGCGGAGCATCCGTCATTACTTCTGCTTCTTCTGTTGTATTGGCCGTGCTTGCTTTCACCGTGCGCTTGCGCCTGGGTTTTCCGGGGGCGGCAGTGGCCGGCACTAAGGCCTGCTTATCAAGAATACGGTAAATAAGGCCCTGCTTATCGAGCTTTCCGGCCTCGGTAATATCAAGATGCTCAGCTATGTCGAGTAATTCTGGCACCAGCATGTCGTTCAATTGAAGAATGTCGTACATAAAAAATAATAATCCTTATGGAATAATGTAATTTCTCAAAACTTTTTTGAAACGGTTTGGAAGAAATTTTTGGTTAAAAAGAAAACAGGCGAGTGTGATTTTTGATTGGACTATATGCTTGTTTCCGGCTGCAATGTTACATAAAAAATTGAAATGAAATAAATTTTTTGAAGCTTTTAACTAAGGCTTTCGCACCTGCAAACAGCGCCGCTGTGCAAGCCGGTTCACACTTTCCCCCGAAGCTTTCATCTATGTAAAATTTATTTTTGTCGCAATCTTTTCCCTTTCCATAAATGTTAAATTATTTCTTAGGTACTTTGATGAAATGAAGTATAATTTCTTTAGAAAAAAATGGGTGGTTGTTACATTGCACGCCATTTGCTGGACCGTGCTTTTTTCGCTTCCCTTTTTTTTGCGGGCTACCTATAAAAAAGAGAAGCACCCTCCACAGCCTGACGATGCGGCCATGTTTTATTTTTATTTAGTAAGCAGTAGTATATGGGTTGCCCTTTTTTACCTGAATGCCTATATGTTCCTGCCCCTGCTGCTGCGCACAAAAAAAGTGTGGCAATTTATTTCGCTGCACATTCTTGCGCTCGCTGCCGTGTATTTTCTGCATTCTCTGTATTTTTCCCTGTTTGTAAAACACATGCCATTTAAAGCCGAAAATTTCTTCATTTATAACATCTTTACTTACCTTTTTATCGTTGCAAGCAGCACGGCTTATTTTTTCCTGCTCGAACGGCAGCAGTCAATAATACTTTCGCAGGCCAGGGAAACCGAAAACCTTAAAACAGAGCTGCTGTTTCTGCGCTCGCAGGTGAGCCCGCATTTTATGTTTAATGTATTAAATAATATGGTGGCGCTGGCGCGTAAAAAATCTGACCTGCTCGAACCTTCCCTCATAAAGCTTTCTTCGCTTATGCGTTACATGCTGTATGAAACAGATGAGCAAAAAGTGCCGCTTGAAAAAGAGGTGGAATATATTCAAAGCTATATAAACCTTCAGCAGCAGCGTTTTGGCAAAAATGTGCAGGTATATTCATCTTTTGGCAGCATAGACAATGGCAACGAAATTGAGCCCATGCTGTTAATACCTTTTGTGGAAAATGCTTTTAAACACGGCACCGGTATTATAGAAGATGCCATTATAAAGATTGAATTAAAGGTTGAAAAAGGCATGCTGCAGTTTATTGTGAGCAATAAATATAATGACACCCTGAATAATATAAAAGACAAAGACTCCGGCATAGGCCTGAATAATGTGCGCAGAAGATTAAATTTATTATATGGCAGCAACCATGCCCTGCTTATTAATAAAAAAGACAGCTGGTTTACTGTTTCGCTTCAAATAAATTTGCATTGATGCTTACATGTATTGCCATAGACGATGAGCCGCTGGCACTTGAGCTGCTTGAAGACAACATAAGCCAGGTGCCGTTTTTAAAGTTAGCCGCTTCCTGCAGCAACCCGCTTCAGGCCATGCAGGTATTGCAACAGGAAAGCATCGACCTTATTTTCCTCGATATACAAATGCCGGGCTTAACCGGCCTGCAGTTTATTAAAACCATAGCCGCCAAACCCATGTTTATTCTTATAACGGCTTATGAAAAATATGCATTGGAAGGTTATGAGCTTGATGTGGTTGATTACCTTGTAAAGCCTGTATCGCTCGACCGGTTTATTAAAGCCTGCAATAAAGCGTGGGATTTATACCAGTTAAAAACAAAAAAGCAATCTGAAACAACAGCCCTCCCCTATTTTTTTATTAATGCAGATTACAGCCTTGTTAAGGTAACCTTTACCGATATTATGTGGATAGAAGGCCTGAAAGACTACCTTAAGATACATCTTAAAAGCTCGTCTAAACCGCTGGTAGCCCGCATTACCATGAAAGCCATTGAAGAGCAACTGCCCGCCTCCATGTTTATACGTGTTCAGAAATCATTTATCGTTTCCAAAGATTATATAACATCTGTTCGCAAAAACAGTGTGTTTATAAACGAGATGGAAATACCCGTGGGCGATAATTATAAAGATGCTGTTGCTGAACTAACGGGCAAACATTAACAATATATTCGCCTTTAATTTACGCGGGCAATCATTGTTATGCAGCCATAAATTTCCACCCGCCTTTTGTCGCCTTTTTTCATCCGCTTGTCTCATTTTGCAGCATCATAAAACAGGCGCCGCAATAATTTTGACCTTCCCTTTAACATACACACTAAATATGAAAAGAATTTTTATTGCTGCAATATTATCAATGCTCTCAACCTGCATATTTGCCCAGTTTCCAGGCGGTGGTGGCAAGGGAAAGCAAATACCGGGCATTGGGCATATATACGGGAAAGTGATTGACAGTGCAGGCAAACCGGTGTTGCAGGCTTCTGTGGTTTTAATGCAGGGAAAATTTGACAGCGCCTCAAAAAAGATCAAGCAGATGTTGTTTAAAGGGGCTACTACCGAAACCAATGGGGAATTTAGTTTTGGCGATCTCCCATTGCTCGGCCTCACGCTTAAAATATCTGCAGTGGGTTATAAACCGTATGAACAAAAAATAAGTTTTCAGCCTAAATCTTCCGGGGGCAATGCGCCCGCAGCAGGACAGAACCAGCAAGGCGGCACGCAGCAAATGAGCAATATGATGAGCGCCCTTGATAAAGACCTTGGAGATATTAAACTTCAGCCCGACGAAGCCAATACATTGCAAACCGTAACCGTTACTTCCACATCAGGCGCGCTTAAAATGGATATTGATAAGAAAACTTTTAACGTAGATAAAAATATTGTGAGCGCAGGCGGCACCGCAGTTGATGTAATGAAGAACGTGCCTTCTTTGCAGGTGGATATTGATGGCAACGTTAAGCTGCGCAATGCAACGCCGCAGTTATATATTGACGGCAGGCCTACCACGCTTACATTAGACGAGATACCGGCAGATGCCATTCAAAGCGTGGAAGTAATTACCAACCCTTCAGCAAAATATGATGCCAGCGGCGGCAATGCAGGCATATTAAATATCATTTTAAAGAAAAATAAAAAAACGGGATATAATGGTAACATCATGGCTGGCGTTGACAGCCGTGGAGGTTATAATGCAGGTGGCAACTTTAGTGTAAGGCAGGGCAAAATAAATTTAACCGCAGCCTTAATGGCGAATAGCAGGAGAAGCCTTACAAAGGGTACCACAGAGCAGCATTATTACCCGGACACGCTCAATATTAAAGATGTGCGCAGCTTCCAGAATACAGAATCCAGGAACAATGGTATGTTTATGTTTGGAAGGCTGGGCCTTGATTATTTCATTACCAACAGGACTACCTTATCTGTTTCCGGCACAAAAGTGCATGGCGAATTTAAACCTGCTACAACAAGCGATATTTCAACAGACAGCAATTATTATGATCATGTAGTATCACTTACCGGCAACCGTTTATCTACCAGCAACAGAACATTTAACGGCACCGGCTTGCAGGGCGGCATTGTACATAATTTTTTAAAGGACGGCCACCAGCTCACCGCCGACGTAAATTATTTTGGCGGCAAGAACGATGGCGACCAGTTTATAACCAGCAATACATTCGATTCCGGTGGAAATTTTATAAGCACCAGCAGGCAGCGCCAACTATCTGACGGCAAAAACAGTTTTGTAACGATTCAAACAGATTATACCAATCCCATTACAAAGAACCTTAAGCTCGAAGCCGGCTTAAGGGCGCAGATAAATAAGCTTGATAACAATAATCAAACCTATTATGTAAAAGGATCCGAGTTAATTAAAGTACCATCAGCAGGCATAGCATACTCAAACACGAATAATGTGTATGCAGCTTATGGTACCATCACCAGCTCCATTAAAAACTTTGGTTACCAGGTGGGCCTGCGCGCTGAAAGAAGTGATTATACGGGTGTGCTGAACGATACCGGGCACTTTGCCAATAACTATCCCATCAGCTTATTCCCTTCTGTTTTCCTTAGTTATAAACTGGGCAACAGGCAGGAACTGCAGGCCAACTTCTCCCGCCGCATAAACAGGCCTAACTTCTTCCAGTTAATTCCTTATACTGACAGGAGCGACAGTTTGAATATTACCCGCGGCAACCCTGACCTGAAGCCGGAGTTTACCAACTCGTTCGAAGCGTCTTACAGTAAAACTTATGGCAAGAACAATACCTTCCTGGCCTCCATCTATTATAAACACACCAAAGACCTTATAACGAGTTACTATATTTCTGAATACAATTCCTCACTAAGCCAAACTGAACAAATAAGCACGTATGAAAATGCCAGTTCGGCCTATTCTTACGGGCTTGAATTAACAACGGTGAATTACGCAACAAAATGGTGGGACTTTAACCTGAATGTAAACCTGTATAAATCAAAAATCAATACAGAAAACCTGGATGAAGTATCGCAGGATGCCCTGCTGAGCTGGTTTGGCAAATGGAATAATAATTTTAAACTGCCTGCCAACTTCACCATACAGTTATCGGCTAATTATCAAAGCAAGACCAACCTGCCGGTTAATCAAAGCCGCCAGATGTTTGGCCCCCCGCAGTCTGCACTATCTTCATCGCAGGGTTATATCAAGCCTTACTGGAGCGCAGATATTGCTATCAAGAAAACCTTCTTCAAAAACCAGGCAGGCGCCCTTACACTCAGCGTAAATGATATTTTCAGAACAGGCGCCAACGAACAGATCTCTTATACAGAAGATTTCTACCAGGATTATTACAGGCTGAATAACCCGCAACTGGTGCGCTTAAACTTCTCTTACCGTTTTGGCAAGATGGATGTATCGTTGTTCAAACGCCAGAATAAGAACCAAAGCAGCGTAGATCAGTCACAGATAAGCATGTAAATAATATCAGCATATAAATAATAAAGCCGGTAAATAACCTGCCGGCTTTATTATTTTAAGAATTATCAATCCCCGGGGTATTGATAATTCTTATACCTTGTGGCAGTTAAGATTGCAGTGCATGCTTAAATCTCTGCTTAATTACAGGTGGCATTGTTTAATGGCAACGATCATTTTCTGCCATGCTCAAATCTTTGCCCAGTTTACCTATAATGAACTAAGCGTTCAATACGATAGCCCCTGGACGTATAAAAAGCTGCAGCTTATTCCTGTTCGCTTTAAAAATACTGGCAAAGACAGTGGTTATGCCGGCACACAAATGTTCAATGGAAAAATAAGCAGCTTTGACGATGCTATGCGCAGGCATAAAATAATTGTAAAAGAAGTGAGTGAGGGCGGCGCCGATGTATCAACATTAATGATCAAAAACCGGTCAAACGAAAACATTATGCTGATGAGCGGTGAAATGGTGCAGGGCGGCAAACAGGATCGTGCATTTGGTGAAACCACCATTATTCCAAAAGGCAAACGAAAAAACTACGTGCAGGCCTTTTGTGTTGAAAAAGGAAGATGGGACAGCAAGCCAAAATCTTTCAGGCATGCCGGCACGGCCGATGCCGGTGTGCGCAAACAAATTGATGTATCGAAACGGCAAAGCAAAGTGTGGAAACAGATTGACGACGAACTGGTTGAAAAAAACAAAAAGAACCAAACCTCGGCTTACCTGAATGCATACAACGACAGCAATTACTTCGACACATCGTACCTGCACTATTTTATTGAGAAAATGAAAAGCAGCGACAGCGCTTATGCAGGCTTTATTGCTGTTACGGGCAACCGCATTATAAGGGCTGATATTTTTGGCGGCACGGATGTGTGCCTCGCTGCGTACATGGAAAACATTAAAAGCTATGTGCATTCTTTAAAACCAGAGGATGGCATCCCATCCAAACCAAAAGAAGCTATAAAAGGCTTTACGGATAAATTCCTGAAAGATAAAACCACGCAAAAACAATATCTCTCCAAAAACGGGCGCATCTATTACAGCGAGGGCAATATCATACAGATTGTTGCGTATGATGACCGCTGACAGTTGACGGTTTACCGTGTAATTTTGCAGCATGCTTAACAATGCGAAGTTTACATCATCACTAAAAAAACACCAAAACAGTTTTCACCCGGTTGTGCCCTTTGATGCAGCAAAGGATAAATTATTGCCGATGAACCTTACCGCAACCAATGCGGATTTAAATAACAAAGAACTGGAAGATGCCGGCAGGTTTGCTGCATATATTGACAAAAAAATAAAAGATGCCGGCGCTTTATATGGCATTGGCGGCTATGCAGAGCACCGTGTTATATATAACCGCAGCAACGTGTTTGATATGCCGGGCGCTGAGCCGCGCCGCCTCCATTTGGGCATAGATATATGGGGCGATGCAGGCACGCCTGTTTTCGCTTTTATGGGCGGCATGGTGCACAGCCTTGCCTTTAATAACCGTATTGGCGATTACGGCGCCACCTTAATTTTACTGCACCAGCTGGATGGTATTGCATTTTACAGTTTATACGGCCACATTTCGCTTGACGATATTAACAACAGGCAGGCCGGTGAATATGTAACAAGGGGTGAAACAATCGCTCACTTTGGCCCATTAGCCGAAAATGGCAACTGGCCGCCGCACCTGCATTTTCAGCTTATTTATGATATGGAAATGAAGAAAGGCGATTATCCCGGTGTTTGCGCATATAGCGAAAAAGACAGGTATTTAATGAACTGTCCTGACCCCGACATGGTTTTAAATATGATGCAGTATGCAAGGCAGGATTGATTTATATGGGGTATTATTACCGGTAAAAAAATAAAATCAACAGGGAACAGCAATTTGAATAACAAATCATCCGCCGCTGCACCGCGCAATGCCCGATTTTGCTTTCTGGTCCATTGAGTCTTTGTAATCGTGGTTCTGCATGGACAGGCATTTTTGATAATACTGTATGGCGAGTGGCCTGTTGCCCTGCTTTTCATAGATCATACCTATCTGCAAAGCGGCGCGGGACGCATAATATTCTGTTCTGTTGATGCCGAGTGAAATAGCTGCCTGGTAATATTTAACCGCCGAATCATCATAATTCATATCGTCATAAATCCTGCCGGTGCGGTAAGTATATTCAAGTTTATCGGTAGCATCGGTAAAATTGTTCAGCGCTTTGGTCCTCAGCAAAGTAATTGCCTGCTGGTTATAGCCGCCATCATTCAAAACCCTGGCTTTCAGCAAGAGCGGGTTGGGCCATTTGCCAGACCCTGCATTTTTATAGGCTTCTTTATCTGCATCCGTATCTGTATTGCCCCGTTTTAAAACCATTTGCCTGGCGTTGTTGGCCGCCGTTGTATTGCCCATTAAGTAATAGCACCAGGATAGCTTTTCGCAGGCATCTTTTACATAGAATTTACCTTTAAAATGGGAGAGGAAATATTCAAAATTTTTAGCAGCATCCGCCAGTTCCAGGTGACGCATTTGCACATACGCCAGCTCGAAATTCCATACAGGCGTTTGCATATAGACAGGCGACATGTTTCTGTTCTCTATCACATTCCTGGCAAATTCATTCAGCTTATTATTTACGGCCAGGTTTGCTGCCATATAAGCCATGAGGTGATTATTTTCAAGATCAAAATTTTTCTGTTTAATGAACTGAAAAACCCTGCCGGGCTGGTTTTGTATGTAAAAGCTTACGTAGCAATAATAGAAGGCCGCTTCGTTGGCAAAGAGCCGGGCAAAACCATCATTGCTGTTAATAACGCTTTGCATTAAAGCCATGCCGTTATTAATGGAGCCTTTAATGCCAAATAGACCGGCTATCCATTTGTAGCCATCGGGAATGGTGCCTGCCACCACCTGCATGGGCCCGTACAGCATATTGTTTGGAACAAAGGGCGGAAATTTTTTACGGTTGTCCTTTATCAGCCCGAAGGCTTTGCGAAAATCCCAGCCGGCAGCCCAGCGCTTACCGAATTTTATTTCAACACAGGCAGCCTGTATCAGCACTACGGCGCGACAATAATTATAAAATGGTGAGGACGCCGGCCCGTCGTCCAGCAGGTTTAAATAATCATCAAAATGCGGTTCGCGTATTTTTAATTCAGCAGGGTCTTCATTAAAAAACAGTACAAAAAAATCTATGTAGCTGCTGAGGAAATAAGGAATCAGGTTATCAGGGTTTTCAGCCTTTGCCTGCGCAATCAATTTTTCGCCGTTTGCCAGGCGAAGGCTGGTGATTTCTTTATAAGCCTGCTGGCAGGTGCCGCTAAAATCATACACCTTGCCGGCTTTTACAGCAAAAAAAGCTATGCAGAACAGTAATGAGAAAACCAATTTCTGTAGCGTACACTTCATCGGCCCGAAAATAAAAAAGGACGTTTAAAGCAACGCCCTTTTTATAAAGATAAGATGTTAATATGAAACTATTTCTCCAGTTCTGTAGCTGTTTCCAGTTCTTCATCCACCAGAATACGGCCGCAGTTTTCGCAAACGATTATTTTTTTATGCTGGCGTATCTCGCTCTGGCGCTGGGGCGGAATGGCATTGAAGCAACCGCCGCAGGCATCCCTTTCCACCGGCACAACGGCCAGGCCATTGCGGTAGCTTTTGCGAATACGGTCATAA
Source organism: Parafilimonas sp. (assembly GCF_047606085.1). Lineage (GTDB taxonomy): Bacteria > Bacteroidota > Bacteroidia > Chitinophagales > Chitinophagaceae > Parafilimonas. The sequence goes on along the minus strand of NZ_JASGEX010000158.1, from coordinate 5,184 downwards.
GAATACAACAGGCGCTCATCAATACCTTCACGGGCCTGTGCCGAAAGCTCTGAAAAATGCGTTTCTTCCTTCTCCGTATCGGCAATAATCTTTTCAAGCTCACTTTTCTTTTGCTTCAAAGACGTATCCTTGCTGGCGATGTGTTTTTTGGTCTGGTCGAGCATTTTTGCTTTTTCCGCCAGTTCTTCGTTGGCATCGCGAATGTGCTTCTCCGCCAGCTTGCCTTCCAGTTCCTGCATCTCAATTTCCTTGGTAATGGCTTCGTATTCGCGGTTATTTTTAACGCTGTCGCTTTGCTTCTGGTATTTTTTTACCATGGCATCAGCCTCTTTTATAGCTTCTTTCTTTTGTTCAATAAACTCGGTAATACCGTTTATTTCTTCTTCAATCCTTGTCTGGCGGCTGTGCAAACCCTGTATTTCATCTTCGAGGTCGCTTACTTCCATGGGAAGTTCACCTTTCAATATTTGTATTTCATCCAGTTTGCTGTCAATTTTTTGCAGGCGTACAAGCGATGCAAGTTTTTCTTCAACTGAATATTCTTTTACTGCTGGCATATTATTAAGTTCAAAAGTTTAATATTTAATATTCCAATGTCCGGTGAAATACTTCACCGGATTGGTATCCATTTTTGTTTTGAGGACGGCAAAGTTAGGGAATTTAGCCTGCAAAATATCATACAACAGTTCTGTGGTGAACTGCTCGCTTTCCCAGTGACCAATATCAGCGATCACCAGTTTCCCGTCTGCATCAAAAAATTCATGGTATTTTATATCGGAAGTGATATAAAAATCAGCGCCCGCCGCCTTTGCTTTATGGATAAGAAAGCTGCCGGCACCGCCGCAAACCGCCACTTTTTTAACAGGTTTTTGTAATAACGGCGTGTGTTTTATAACGCTTAAACCAAAGGCCCCCTTTATGGCAGCGAGAAAATCCGCTTCCGGTTTTTCTGCTTCCAACTCTCCAATTAAACCGCTCCCGATGTTATTATATTGATTTGAAAGCAGGATAATATCGTAAGCCACCTCTTCATAAGGATGCGCCCGCAGAAGCGCAGCCAGTATTTTTTGTTCCAGGTAGAAAGGAAAGACCACTTCAATCTTAACCTCGTCTTCCGTATGGCGAAGGTTTTGTTCGCCCACGAAGGGATGGGTGTTTTCACCTGCCCTGAAAGTGCCTTTGCCAGCCGCATTAAAACTGCATTCGCTGTAATTGCCAATGCTGCCGGCGCCCGCACTGAATAAAGCACTGCGCACATTTTCCGCATGTTCCAGCGGCACAAAGGTGCAAAGTTTCTTCAGCATGTTTTCTTTGGGCAATAAGACCTGCCTGTTTTTTAAACCAAGCTTATCGGCGATTTTGTTATTTACGCCTGTAATTACATTATCAAGGTTGGTATGGATAGCATAAATGGCAATGTCGTTTTTTATAGCATTAATGATGGTTTGCTCCACATAATTTTTGCCGTTTATTTTTTTCAGCCCCCTGAAAACAATTGGATGATGCGCCACGATCAAATTGCAGCTTACTGTTTTGGCTTCTTCCACAACCGCTTCGGTGGCGTCAAGCGTGCATAAAATGCCGGTGCAATTCCAGGCGGCATTACCGGTAATCAACCCCGCATTATCATAATCTTCCTGCAAAACGGGCGGCGCTATGGTTTCGAGATGGTTTATTATTTCAGCAATCTTCATGTGCGCAAATTAGTAAAGGTTTAAGCAATCAGGAGCCGCAAGTCACAAACTGAAAGACATATTCATGTTCACGCCATCATTCGCTTCGTAGTGCTGCTACCGGGTTTGCCATGGCCGTTTTAATTGTTTGTGCACAAATAAGCAGGGTCGTGATCAATCCCAAACAAACAATTGCAATAACAAATGGCAGGGCCGTAATATTTATCCTGTAGGCATATTCCCGGAGCCAGTTTTGCATAATAAGATATGCAACCGGACAGGCAATGGCGCCGCCAATCAATATCACGCCTAAAAATTCTTTTATGAACAACAACAGAATATTGCCGGCGGAAGAACCTAATACTTTTCTTATTCCTATTTCTTTAACGCGCCTCTGCATAATCAATGACATTAATCCTGCAATACCCAACAATATAATAATCAATGCCAGAATGGTTGCCGTGCAGGAAGCCTTTTTTAGTTGCAGTTCGGTTTTATATAATGATTGAAATTTCTGATCCATGAACGTGAATTCAAACGGTGAATTGGGAGATAATTCTTTCCATTTTTTTCTAACCTGCTTAACAGCAGCATCCATATTCGGGGTATTGAGCTTTAATGAAAGGTACCGGTATGACTGTGCATCTTTTACATTAAACAATGCAACAGGTGCTATATGATCCTGCAGGCTTGAATAATTATAATCTTTTATCACACCAGCTATAGTAAATACTGTTCCGGGTGAAGATGGCATTTTTAGTTGTGCATTCACTGCCGACTGCACCGTTAAACCCAATGCTTTTACAGCCGATTCATTCAACACGAGCTGGTTTGGAATAAAACCACCGGATTGAGCAAAGCATGTTCCGTTTAATAATTTTAATGCAAATGTGCCTGCATAATTTTCATCGGCGCCAAAAGAGGTAACCAGCACTGTTTTATCATCACCGTTTACGGGTTGCAGATCAATACTGTTTGGCGGTTGGCGATCCGGTATTTCAAAAGAAACAGAAGCGCTCTTAACAGATGATATTCCGAGCATGGCATTTCTTATATTCATCATCCTGTTGATGCCTGCAGCATCCCATTGCTTGGGAAAAGCAGTTATCACCATCAACTGCTCTTTATTATAACCAATATCTTTTAAAAAAATATAAGCCACTTGTTTTGATATGGTGACAGCGCTTATAAAAACAATCAGCGCCAGCGCAAACTGAATCACCAGCATGCCTTTTCGTACAGTTAACCTGCCTTTTGCCGTATTAATTTTTCCCTTAACTGCCTTTACCGTATTTAAAGAGCTCAAAACAAATGCGGGATAAATGCCGGCCACAAACCCTGTGATTACAATCAATGCGATCAAATACACGATAATGGTTGCATTAAACCGGAAAACGGATTCGAAACTTGTATTGAATATCTGGCCGAAAACAGGCCGCAATGCCTCATATAATATTATTGCTATAATGGCCGCAATAATAGCCAGCAATAAAGCTTCAGCAATAAACTGGAGCATCAGTTGCTTTTTTTTGCTGCCAAAAACTTTTCGCAATCCAATTTCTTTTAGCCTGTAAGCAGATGCCCCGATATTGATGTTCACAAAATTTATAATGGCCATCAGCAATATAAAAATTGCCGCCAGCAACAGCGTGACGAGCATTCTCATCACAGCGCCGTTATGATCTTTAAGATAATAATCCCTTATTAGCGCCGGATAAATGGTTAAATTATCCTGTACATTCCCCGGTGTATATTTTGCCAGGGTTTGTTTAAGTGGAATATCAAGATCTTTTGGCGTAATACCGGGCTTCAGCTCAATCATACTTACTTCAAAAGGGCTGCTCCATCCTTCTGCCGGGTCGCCGATGCTAAAATAGCGGTTGCCTGTGGTTGGCACAAACACATTATATGTATCGCCAACCAGGTTCGTAACAGAATTAAAAGGAATGTCTTTTACAACAGCAGAAACTTTATAATATTGTTCTTCATTATTTAGCGACAGCACACTGATGACTTTACCAATCACATTTGTTTTTCCAAAAAGTTTTTGCGCCATTGTTCCGGTAATAACGGCTGAATTATTATCAGCAAAAGCATGTTGTTTATTTCCATACAAAACCGGGAAGCCGTACATTGAAATGAAAGTGGTGTCGCCTATTGCAATGTTTTCTTTAAAATGTTTATCACCAGCAGAAACAACATTGGTTACAGGATCGTAGCGATAATAGTTCTCCACCAGCGATGGATATTCTTCCTTTAATATTTTTGCCAGCGGGCCAAAAGTGGTAACATCGAGGCCCATTTCCTTAACCTTCCAATCACTCTTAAGAATATATTGATTGTTTAAATTTTTAAGGGATTTGTTGATACTAAACTGGTTAAAAACATACACACCAATAATTAACGAAAATGCAATACCTATCGCAAGGCATAAAACATTGATAACCGAAAAGAATTTATGCCGCACAAAATGCCGCAGTGCAGTTTTGAGATAGTTTCTGAACATAAAGTTGATTTCTTAATTTCAGGCTTTAAGCTGCAAGTCACAAACTGCAAGCTCCTTTAAATTGAATACTGACGCCAGCCGGTTTGCCATTTATGCTAAAGCATTAATACGAGTTCTTAATTTACTAAAAAGCGGAAGGCTGTCGTTAAATATTGCAACAGCCTTCCGCTTGTAATTATATTTATCTTCTATTTTTCCTTTTTCAGGGATGCACGTATTTTCTTTACAAAAGCAACAGAAACTTCTGCGGCGTTTGCAGCCTGTTCGTCATTAAACCCAAACTTATTTATAAGGTTGCGAACAACTTCTGCTTTGCCCTCTGCTTTACCTTTTTCCATACCCTCATGGCGGGCATAATCAAGCGCTGCCTGATTGTCCCACCTGCGTTTTAAGCTTGTATCGTACATCGTTTTTTCCTCCTTGTTTAGTTTACTGTATTCCGCAATGTGAAACAGTTTTTCAAATACCGGCTTGCGAAGATATAAGGGAATCTTTTCCAGCCTGCTCATATTCTTCAATACAAAAAACCAACCCTCCAAATCATTTTCCAACGCTGTTTCTTCTTTTGTAAAGTTAACCAGTTCTATGTAGAAAAATCCTAAATGTTCGTAAAATGCCTTGCCGGTATCTCTATCACACAGGCAAACATCATGGAGGCACCTTGTTCGCTCACTGCCCGGCATCGGGAAGCCATCCATAAGCGCAATAACATACACTTCGCTGATATTATACGCCCAGCTTTTGCGGCTTCCCTTGGGCGCCTGGTCGGCAATCAGCTTGCTGCCGTAGTAAAGCATCCTTCGCTTGAAATTAAACTGTGGGCTGCGCTGTATCTCGATAATAAATTTTTCGCCATCGGCTGCTGTACAGGTAAGGTCGAAAATAACGCCGCCCATTTCTTCTGTATCGCCCACATGCTCGTTCTTGTTGTAGTATATATCGCTAATGTTTTTTCGCCCCCGGAACAGCGCATTGAGGAAGGCTATCAAAAAATCTTTATTTGCA
>NZ_JASGEX010000157.1:0-9422 GCF_047606085.1 Parafilimonas sp. | reverse complement strand
GACCTCAAATGAGCCCGGAACACGTTATATCAGATGCCTTGTTCGAACAGGCAATGGATATGTTGTTAAAGAGGGATTGCTGGATAGCTTATAATACAATTCCTTATTTCCTCGATAAAGGAGATATGTACTTCTTTACAAGATATGATGAAGCATGTGAGTTCTCCCAAAATAATATAAGCGAATATGATAATTATAAAGTTATACATGCAGATTCGCTGAGCGGGCTTTTACAACAAATTTCTTATGGCGAAATAGAGCAATTCGTTAATTCAAAAAAACTATCAATCATGAATGAAAACAATTATGATTACCTCAGTAATCAATTAAAATACACAGGTTTTGGTGAAGGCCTTCAAGAACAACTGAAAGAGAAAATGCAGCAACAGGAACCACAATTTACGCTTACGGTTCAAAAAGAGTTTGGAAAAGACCAAACCACAGCAATGCTGCAGTTCAGGAAGTCAGAAGAAAGTGATATGTATTTTTTTAACCGGTATAACGTGGCATTAAAAAATGATCAGCATTCCGATGCCATTAAACAGACATTTTATATTAATCCCAAATCTGATAGCATCACCTTAAAGGAACCTTATAACCTTTTGAATGGCCGCTCCGTTCATAAAGAACTTACAACAAAAGAAGGAGAGAAATATAAAGCCTGGCTACAGCTTGATTTTAAGGAATCAGATGCCAACGGAAATTTTAAGATAAAATCTTACCATGAAAATTATGGCTATGATTTGCAGGCTGTTTTACAAAAACACCCGATTAAGGAATTAAGCGATCCTGACAGCAAAAGCCGGCTCATTGAATCGCTGGAAAGAGGTAACCGGCAATCAGTAACACTAACTATACAAGGGAAAGAACAGAAAGTATTTGTTGAAGCAGTGCTGCAATTTAAGTCACTCAATTTTTATGAAGCGTCCGGTCAGCGAATACGCAGTGATAAGCTTTATGAAAATAATTCACAGGAACAATCTGCGAAGAAGGAAAATAAACAATCCATGAAGCCTGGCGGTGATGATGAAGGCGAAGGTTTTGATACCGGTCAGAAAAAAGCGAAGCGTAAACGTCAAAATATTACATGAGCGCGGAATTATTGTATTCGTTTCTTAAGTCTGCCGAAGATGATGCAAGGATTTCCTGTGCGCATATTAGTCTGTACGTTGTGCTATGGAAAAAATTTGTAGATAACAACTATGAACAACCGGTATCGTTTTTCCGTAATGAACTTGTTTGTACCTGCAAAATTGCCGGCACAAATCTTTATCACAGGGTAATCCGGCAGTTACATGAATATGGGTATGTAAAGTATATCCCATCGTACAATCACTTCCTGGGAAGCATGGTGTATTTTATCTGGCAGAAAAAAAGCAAATGATATGGCAGCAGAAATAGTAACAAGGGAAGACCTGGAAGATTTTCGCATCCGGTTATTAACTGACATAAAAAATATCATACAAATTCAGCCAACTCCGTCAGCTGGTAAATTGGAAGGATATAAAACTTCAGATGTGCGCAGGATTCTTGGTTGCTCTTTCAATAAACTGGTATCACTGCGCATTACACGGAAACTGCGAACAAAAAAGATTGGAGGAACGCTTTATTATAATAAAGATGATGTCAAACAATTATTAGAGGAAGGATATTAAATCAAAAGGCCCGCTGGCAGCCAGCGGGCTTTTATTTTTGCGTCAATTAAAAGAATAATTGAATGCCCCATCTAAAATGATGGCCCTCTTTTTTTCCAGTTTATCTTCAAGCCCGGTCATATCGCTCATGATTTTTTCTTCATCCACGTCGGCATAAATCTGGGTGGTGGTTATTTTGGTGTGGCCCATCATCATCTGAACTGTTTCCAAAGGAATACCATTTTTTAACGCTACCGTTTTTGCGAATGTATGGCGGGCAACATGGAAGGTGAGGTAGGTATTGATTGCACAGGCTTCCTGTATAATTTTCAGGGAATCATTAACGCACTGATTGGTGATGCGGGGAAAGATCGTTTTTCTTCCTTTTTCCTTCGCATCGTCCCGGTACTTCTTCAGAATTTTTGCAGCAGATTTTAACAGGGGTATGGCACTTAACTCATCAGACTTGGTTCGATATATCTTACACCAAACAGTATCATTCACATCCCATTCAAAGTCTGTTTCGGCAAGCGCCATAACATCTGCGAAGGCAAGGCCTGTGTAGCAACTATACAGAAAAAGCTCTTTAATATAGTTTAAGGAAGGGTTGACAAAAGCCTTTGTTTCGAGCGCTACAAGTTCATGTATATCCAATTTTTTTCTCTTGCTCTTTTTTAAAGGACAGCTATACTCTGCGCACTGGTTTTCTTTTATCCATTTTAAATCTTCTTTAGCCCAGTTGAGTATTCTTTTGAAACGCTGGATATGCTTGCCAACGCCATTGCCTTTGCAGGGATCATGATCCTTGATAGGTGTTGTTCTTATATAATGTTCAAAGTCGGTAGCAAACTGACCATTTACCTGTGATAGGTAAACATCACCTGATGCATATTTGCTTTCAAGAAAGAGTTCAAGATATTTGATAGTGGTCTTGTAGTTTTTGAATCCGCCATTTTTCAATTTCGGTTCCCATATCTTTTTATAGTAGGTAAGCAGTTCTTTCAGGCCGTGCCCTTTCAGTTGCGTTTGCAAACCGAGATAAGCATTTTTCAGAGACTCTGCTGTTACCAGTTCGTTGGCATCGAACAGTTTCCTGTATTGGTCTTTAATACCAAAGCGGATATTTTCCAGGTGATTGTTGATAGATTTAACTGTGATGCTGGTTCCTTTTACCATTCCCTTTTCGCGGTTCCAGTGGCTGGTCTCGATTTGTTCTTTGGTAGAAAATTCTTTTTCTTCTCCGTCAACAGTGATGCGTGCATAGATGTCTGCCCTTTTGCTGTCGTTCTTGCATTTCCTGATAAGAAAACAAACACCGAATGATTGTGTTTCCATACAAAATTGTTTTAAATGGTTTTGAAATGATTTGAATTCCTTCTTCACGTTTTTCGCAGTCCGCACATTCGAATCCTTTTCGAATCCACTCAAAAAGCGTCAAAAAAAATGACGTAATTATATGGATAACAATGAATTGTGGGCTTTTGGGTGAGTAATCAAAGCACGTGCCTGAGTTTACTCACCGATTTACTCACCTGAATATTGCCTTTTTCTGAAATGATTTGACATGATGAAAAATAAAAATGCCTGCAAATCAATTATTTACAGGCATTTTGAAATGTTTTGTTATCCTAAAAGTCGGGATGACTGGATTCGAACCAGCGGCCTCTTCGTCCCGAACGAAGCGCGCTACCGGGCTGCGCTACATCCCGAAAAATGGAGGGGCAAAAATATCCTTATCACACTAAATCAGCAACACAAAATTTTGTTGTAAGCACAATGTCATTAACTTAAGAAAACTCAATATTCAATACACAATAATCAATGTTCAGTTGTAAATCTTCGCGAAATGAATATTGATTATTTCAAAGATTTACCTGCCTTAAGTTAATGACATTGGTTGTAAGCACATAAAAAAACCATCGGCGCCTATGGTTTTTTTATTTCGATGCAGTTTATTTTGAAATCAATCCCGCAAAATATTTTACGGTGCGCACCAACTGGCTTACATAGCTCATTTCGTTATCATACCAGCTTACGGTTTTTACCAGTTGTTTATCGCCTACGGTAATTACTCTTGTTTGCGTAGCATCAAACAAAGAACCGTAATGTATGCCGATAATATCAGTGCTTACAATTTCGTCTTCAGTATAACCAAAACTTTCATTGGCAGCAGCTTTCATGGTGGCGTTAACTTCTTCTACCGTTGCTTTTTTCTTTAATGTGCTTATAAGCTCGGTTAAAGAGCCTGTAATAACCGGCACACGTTGCGCATTCCCATCAAGTTTGCCCTTTAAATTAGGTAACACCAGCCCGATGGCTTTTGCAGCGCCGGTGCTGTTGGGCACAATATTCACGGCAGCAGCCCTGGCCCTTCTGAGGTCGCCTTTTGGATGCGGGGCATCCTGGGTATTCTGATCGTTGGTGTAAGCGTGAATAGTTGTCATAAGGCCCAGCTCGATGCCGAAATTATCATCCAGTACTTTAGCCATCGGCGCCAAACAATTGGTTGTGCACGATGCACAGCTTATAATTGTTTCTGAACCGTCAAGAATATCCTGGTTTACATTAAAAACGATTGTTTTAAGGTCGCCGGTTGCGGGGGCAGAAATTACAACGCGTTTGGCACCGGCTTTTAAATGTGCTTCAGCTTTTGTTTTATCCGTAAAAAAGCCCGTGCATTCCAATACTACATCCACATCATGATCGCCCCACGGAATTTGGGAAGGGTCTTTTTGTGCGTATATTTTTACTTCGTCGCCTTCTACTATAATTGAATTGTCGGTTGCCTTTACTTCTTTACCAAACCTGCCCTGTGCACTATCATACTTTAAAAGATGTGCCAATACTTTGGGGCTTGTGAGATCGTTGATAGCAACTACATCTATGCCATCCATGTTATAAATCTGGCGATATACCAAACGGCCAATCCTGCCAAATCCGTTTATTGCAACTTTAACTGTGCTCATAACTATTTTATTTTTTTGAGACCGCAAATTTACGCCTTTATGTCAAGAAAAGTAAAGTTTTTTGACATCTTTTCCTGCTGATTAACATCAAAGTAATATTCCGGTAAGCTGTTTATTTTACACAGATAATGCCTGCCTGTTTCATTGGAATACCAATGTAATATATTGGTAAGGTAAACCGGCGTTGGTTTGCTGCCTTTCAATTCGGGGACCACTGTTTTTAACTTCACGCCTGCAATCGCAGGGCCTGGATAGCCCATATTCAAAAATCAGGTTTTTCAGCACCCGATCATATTACACCGGCCTCCATTCATGCAACTGAAAAATCATAAGGCAAGAAATGTTTGCCATTCCGTTTTTTATATAGTGATGAAGGGTTTTTAAAAATGTTTCAGCGCCCGGCATATCCTTCATATACAAACAGCCCGGGCCGGGTTTTGAATTAGATTGATGGAAACGATCTGCGCTGGATCAAACTCCTGGTTGTTGACATATTGTGCGTTTCATTCAATTAAAACAAAAACCGGCGAGACAGCAGCAGGAATGATTGTTTTTTATCCTGTAATTTTGGTTATAAGTTTTGGTTGCAGGTATAAAGGATCTGTTTATAGTGGTTAAATAACATTGTTTGGGCATTTATCAGCGCTGTATCAGCATCTGCAACAAAAGTTGTTATTTTTTTATCTAATGCTGATACAGCCGCCTGGTACAATCGCAGTAAATTTCCTGACGATACAATTGTAACCGCTTCCACATCTGCCTCCATAAGTTGTTTTAACTCTTCACCAATAAGCAGCCCGCTTAAATAATAATAGTTTTCGTTTTTGCCCATTGCATTAAAGAGCGTATTTATACGAACCTGAAAAATGTTGTTCAAAACAGATGAGGCCGTTGCGTCCCGCACGCCCTTTATAAATATATCATTTGCTTCAGTTTCCATGTTGTTTTTTTCTACGGAACCGGCTAAAATACTTTTGGTTGAAAGCAGTTGAAACAGCTCGCCGGTCATATAAGTTTTTATATCTGCCAGCATTTCGTTTTCCACTAAAACATGCTTTGAATGTGTGCCCGGCAAAATGAATAACTGTTTATTAAATGATTTATTTATGGCGCAGCCTGCGAGTATGGTTTCTTCGCCGCGCATTACATCTGTTGACGAGGAAACACCTGAGATCAATATTGTTTTATGTGGAAACGATGCAGTTGCTTCAATAATATCAACCAATAAATTTTGTGGCTGAACCACGAACGGTATCTTTTTATAAGGCAGCTCTTTCATGCCGATGGCAGAAGAAGCCATTCCCGCAATGATTAACGGTACTTTGTGTAAAGATATGTTTGCCTGCTGTTCAAGTTCCCGAATTTGTGCGCTTATATAGTTGCTGTAAAATAAAAACCTGCTGATGGTTTGCTGTGTTTTCCATGCATCATAAATAGCTGAAATGCCCTGCTGTGTATGCATTTCAGCTATTACAGATTGCGTTGGAGCATCTATTAAACGTAAACGAAACGAACTTGTTCCCCAGTCGCAGCTTAAGAAGGTTTGCATATTTATTTTAAGCGCTGATTTATTGCTGAATAAAGTATTAACCGTACAAGTGCTGCGACGCAACAAAGCATAATTAAGATACTGCTGCCGGCAACCAAATAATCCATCATGTTATGCAAAGCATAACAATTGCGCTTTAACCATGCAAAGCTGCAACCAACTGTTTTGCTTTTGCAGTTATTGTTTCAAGGTAAGCTTGATTAACGCTTGCTTCACGGCTCACCAATGCACTGCCTATACCAAAAGCCACGGCGCCTGTTTTGGCAAATGATTGAATGTTTGAAGCATCAATGCTGCCGGTGGGCATAATCTTTATAAAGTTCAATGGCGCCAGCACATTTTTTACATAATCCGCATTCAAACAGGGAAACAGCTTGATTATATCAGCGCCATTTTTATACGCTGTTATAATTTCCGTTGGCGTAAAGGCGCCGGGAATGCTCGCAACGCCGGCGTCTTTTGCAGCCTTGATTACAGTTGCATCAAGCAATGGTGAAATAAGAAATGCGGCGCCTGCAGCAATGGCGTTCTGCGCATCTTTTTCATCTATAACCGTGCCTGCGCCAATGAGCATTTTGTTTTTGAACTGGTGGTTCAACTGTTCAATTGCAGGCAAGGCGCTCTCTGAATTTAATGTTATTTCAAGCAGGCGAACGCCCCCGTTGTGCAAGGCATTGGCAATATTGATTATTTCACCTGGCGGCATGCCCCGTAAAATGGCTACGATTTTGTGCTCAAGTATTTGTGATAAAGCTGTCATACCATAAAGATAAAGCTGAAACTGAAAACCTTTAGTTAGGTGCGGTTTTAATAGTATTTAATGGAAATGGTTATTTGGAAACGTTATCTGAACCTGTATTTCCCGACGCTTCATCTTCCTGTAATTTTTTGATTTTTTCGAGGTAAATAACATCTACCTGGTCTTTAGGGCGGTTAACGGCTTTTTTGTTTTCGATAAGATGGTTGATGTGGAGAAGGGGAACGATGACGCTTCTAAATCAGCGCGAACAGCGGTTGCATAGCAGTCATCAAATGATAAATTTTCTACGCCAATCATCTCAGTAATAATATCCAGTTCAATTCCCGCTGCATAAAAGCTTGTCCATCCCGGAATAAATTGCATAGTTTCAATGGAAGCGAAATCGCCATAGCCAAGTTCGTTAAATGCTGCTCTTAAATTTTTCCTATTTTGCCACTCGTCTTTTAACCACATATCCAGATCATCTATATTCCTGTAATAGCCGTGAAAGCGAGTGGCAAAACCTTCCACCATTATATAAAGAACATTGTTTTTGTTAAGCGCTTTCCAAAAGCGTAAAAGTTCTTCGTCAAGCACATCCATCGGCTATTTGTTTAATATTACAGCCTTTTTAAACAATGCTTCCCTTTTGAGCATTTTAGTAAAGAGTTGTAGTTTTTCAATTGGTGAGCGCATCATGTCATCCCGCAATTTTTCATCTTCAGATTTATTTATAAACCCATTATATGCAGGCAATTGAATACTTTGCAGTGTATATATGTTTCATTTCAATTCGTTTGCCCGGTAGTTTTGTTATGTAGGATTATCCACCGGTTAAGATTATTGCCAGGGCCCTGTAAGAATAATTTATAAAATGAAGAAGGCATATCCTGTACATTTAATACAGCCTTTTCATTTGTTAACGGTACAGTTTCCAACAGGTTAAACTTATCTTCGCCGCCCTCCTTATAGTTGTTGGTAGCGGCTATCCATATTTTTACGGTTCCTTCCTTTTCATGCGCCTTCCATCCAACCGTTATAGTACTATCCTTATATTGGGCTGAAGCATCTGTAAATGATAGTTTTCCGATAAGCGGCACACCATCCAGCTCTCTTGCTGTTTCCGGTGGAATGGACAGGTTCATAAAACGTGCAATGGTTGGAAAAATATCTACGATGGAGGCCTGGTTGTTTTTAAAATACCCGTTCAGGTTTTTAGCATTGGTAAATATCCATCCTGCCCGTTCCCTGTCTGATTGGCCGCCATGGCCTTTACCGGTTTGGGCTGTGCGGCCATGATCTGTTGTAACTATAATAAGCCAGTCTTCATTAAAATTCTTTTCCCTGTATTGAATGGCCTGCCATATCTGCCCAACATAATCATCCGCATAATTAACCGCTTTATAGAATTGAGGGCTATCTCCGTATTTATGGCCCATATCATCCGTATATTCCAGGTAAACCCATGAAAGGTCTGGCGCATTTGTTTTAATGGTTTCAGCAGCAGCATCTGCAACTTTCATATCAATTCTGCGCACGAAGTCCCTGTCATTATCATGGGGATAGTTAACAGTATCCAGTTCCAAACCATCAAATGCATAATCAAAATGTATGTTGCCGGTAGCAGCCATCCCGTCGCCAACAAGCTTGGTGCGATTGTCGGTCCATGAAGAAAATATGCCCGTCTTTTTATCAGGGTAATCTTCTTTCAGTATTCTGAAAATGCTTTTATAATTATAATTGGGAGCCTTTATATCATTATCCCAAACATTGTGTTTATTCACCCATGTTCCGGTCAGGATGCTGTTATACCCTACTGCAGAAATTGTAGGTGTTTGCGAGTAGCCGTCTCTTTCTCCCCCAACCATAGCATGTGCATAACCGCCAATTTTTGCTATCTCATTCAGGTGTGGCGGCATCACTTTCTCTATTACGTCAGCCGGAATACCATCAATGATGATATACACTGTTTTTTGGGTTTTAACTTGGGCAGATAACGTACTGCCTGCAAGCAGGGATAAGCAGAAAATAATAAAGTGTTTCATTTTAAATTGTATAAATATGAATGGCTTTGTTGCATGAATACAAATTTATAGTTGGTTCAGTTCCGTGATCGGGATTTATTGTTAAGCTTTCTTTTTGCTTTGAGGTTTTGTTGTTTGCAGCATTATGTTGAGCACTTTGCACCCAATGGCCGCCTCGGTAGCGGGTTCTGCGGATGGGTGTCACTACCCACCTGCGAAAATTTAAAATACACCCCTTCTGTCTGTCGCAACGGTAAATGATATACTTTGCGCACCACCAGGCAGCTTTCAATAGCCAGTGTTCTGTATTTCTTTTGACCCCCACGCTTATTTTCAGGCGCCTGCCTCCAATAAGAAGCAATATTTGCATCAACCCATAATGTTAAAGACCCCCGTTGTTTCAAGCCTGCATTATACGCTCCCCAATTTGTTACTTTGTATTTACCTTTACCCAAAGGATGTAGTTTTTTGTTATCAATTTGTTTCGCAACAACTAAATAACTTAACTAT
>NZ_JASGEX010000156.1:0-9242 GCF_047606085.1 Parafilimonas sp. | reverse complement strand
TTCAATATTCAATTTCGCGAAGATTTACAACTGAACATTCCTGCCCGACTGATTCAGTCAGGCGGGGATTATTGTGTATTGAATATTGAGTTTTCTTAAGTTAATGACATTGCTCCTAACTGCATATAAGTTATCTTACCCATATCAGCATCTGGTATAGCCATTTTGTTTTTCGGTAAACAAAGGGGCTAAGTAGCAAGCAAGGGGCTGTAATGTTTAGTAGTGAAGATTTTGAGTATCCGCTGCCTGCCGGTTTTGATCCACTTTGCCGGCAGGGTTACAAAATGCAGGATAAAGTTTTTTAAACGCATTTCGGGTTTTACAAATTGGAGCTTTTCAGCATAAGCCCTCTTTACGGTATTGAACAAGAGATAAGCTATGGGCATGGCATACAGGTAAACAGCATTCATCCCTCCGTCTGGCGCAAGGATGCAGCCCGGCCTTTTGCCGCATAGTGCACTTGTGCCGTTGCAATCATTTATAAATTAAAGCAACAAGCGCCCGGCCACACACAAGGCAAACCCCGCATGCTTTCTTTTGCAGGAATAAGTATTGATTTCAGTATGTGCCATCTTCATCACTTGCATGTATTAATTTTTCACAGCATCTTTGCCATGCAAAATCACGCTGCAAAATATTTCTAACTTAAATGCAGCTTCAAAACAGTAAACCATACATGCATTCACGAAGGAAAATTGGTTTTTTAATGCTCATCATTATTGGCGTGGTGATTGGCTTTGCCATTAAAAATGTAAAGATCGGCTTAATCATCGGGCTTGTGCTCGGCCTCTTTGCCGGCAGCCTGGGCAGCAAAACAAAAGAATAGGTTGCATTAGTATTGCCAATTGCTTATTTTCACCACACAAAATCAATTGCATGAGTCATCCGCTTTTCCGCACAAAAAAGATTGATAAAATTTTAAGCGATGCCAAAACCATGGCCGATGATCATCATGGCACAGGCCTCAGGCGTGTGCTTACCATGCGCGACCTTACTTTTTTTGGTATTGCCGCTATTATTGGCGCGGGCAGTTTCAGCAGCCTGGGGCTGGCCGTTTTTTCAGGCGGACCGGGTGTAGTGGTGCTGTTTATTATCTGCGGCATAGCCTGCGGCTTCACGGCTTTATGCTATTCTGAATTTGCCAGCCGCATCCCGGTAGCGGGTAGCGCTTATACTTACGCCTATGCATCGTTTGGAGAACTGTTTGCCTGGATAATAGGCTGGGCTTTAATCATGGAGTATTCCATCGGCAATATTTATGTGGCCTTTTCATGGAGCGATTATTTTACCAGCTTTCTTCATAAAATAAATATTCATATACCGGATTATTTAACCTGCAGCTATATGGAAGCGCATGGTGCAGCCATAAATGCAGCAGCCAACAGTGCAGGACAAATAACTGATTCAACAAAAGAATTGCTAAGTGCATGGAATAATGCGCCGGTTATTGCCGGGCTAAGAATAATATTCGATTTGCCTGCTATAGTGATCAATATGCTGATAACCTATCTTGTGTACCGTGGCATAAAAGAGAGCCGCAACTTCAGCAATGCCATGGTGGTGCTGAAACTCGCCATTGTTTTGCTGGTAATTATAGTGGGCGGTTATATGATATTTCATAACAGCCTTACAACAAACTGGCAGCCGGTAAACAGCCAGGGCATAAGAGCGTTTATGCCAAATGGCTTTGGCGGCGTAATGGCTGCCGTGAGCGGCGTATTCTTTGCCTATATCGGCTTTGATGCGGTGAGTGTTCTGGCGGAAGAAAGCAAAGACCCGCAGCGCGACCTGCCCCGCGGCATGATACTCTCGCTGGTTATTTGCACAACCATTTATATTATACTGGCGCTGGTGCTTACCGGCGCTGTGGTATATTCAAAATTTGAGAATGTAGGCGACCCGCTGGCTTATATTTTTGAACCGCAAAACCTTAATATCGGCTGGATGCAGATGCTGGTATCAATATGCGCCGTAATTGCCATGACCAGTGTGCTGCTTGTATTCCAGATGGGGCAGCCAAGAATTTGGATGAGCATGAGCCGCGATGGCTTATTGCCGCCGGTATTTCAAAAGATACATCCCAGATACAAAACACCTTCGTTCGCCACCATTTTAACCGGTATCGCCGTAGGCGCGCCTATTTTGTTTACCGATAAAGACTTTGTGCTCGATTTCACCAGCATTGCCACCCTCTTTGCATTCGTGCTGGTTTGCGGCGGTGTATTGCTTATACCCGCAAAGGAAAAGCTGTCCGGCAAATTCAATATGCCGTATATCAATTCAAAATTTTTATTTCCGCTCATAGTAGCTGCAGCCCTGGTTATTGCGCATTTGATAACAGGCCATTATTTTGTCCGGCTTTTTGATATAACAGAAGACAATGCTTCGTTCAATATTTCTACTATTATCTTCTGGTGCACCATAGTTATTCTCGCCATTGTGGCTTTTTTCAAAAACTGGTCGCTTATACCCCTGCTCGGCCTGTCAACCTGCATGTACCTGCTTACAGGCATGACGGGCATGAACTGGGCATGGTTTGGCGGCTGGCTGGCATTAGGCCTTATTATTTATTTTTCTTACGGCTACCGGAAAAGCAAACTGGCTGCCGCATGACGGGGTTCTTTTTCATGTTGAATTTAAAAAAATAGTAATGCATGTTTACCTGTATATCAAAACGCCGTTTAATAAACGGTTCCACCGGTTAATAATTCAATTTTATAATTGCCCGTAGCACACGATAACTTTACCGAAGCCCGTTTTTTTCGCTGAAAAGTATGGTCCGTTGCTAACAATATAATCCGCCCAGCTGAAAACTAAGTGCCGGTCTTTACCGGCTTTTTATTTAAAAGAAATATCGCCTCAGCCTTCCTATAACTTAATTATGCTACCCAGCTTAACACAATCTCATCAAAAATTCTGGCAGTTACGTTTATATGGAGTGGTTCATTTTTTTTAAAAACAAACGGTAATAATAAGCTGTTGTTTTTTTGTTGTATCATGCCGCAGAGCTGTATATGCCCCCTGAAATCAACTTTGCCCAGGCTATACCATTTGAATAAAGACTCTTTGGCGCTCCATAATACAGTTAACAGTTGACGGGTAACAGTTGACGGGTTTTCTCCTATGGACTGTGGGCTATGTTCTATGGACAGATGCATGCATTCCACCTCATTCAAAAACTTATGCGCTACCCGCTCCACTTTTTCAGAAGGAATTTCAATATCAACGCCCACCCTGCCTGTTGAACTTACAATGGCTGCGGCATAATCGCCGCAATGGGAAATAGAGAAATGGTATTGCTCGCCGGGCAGATAGGGCTTTTTTGTATCGGCAATTAAAATTTCAGTATAGGGAAAATCATTAAATAAACAGGGAAGCAAATACCTGCCGGCCAAATGCTGCAAACGTTTGTGGGGATGCGTTATGTTTTTTTGCAACGGCACCTTCGCAAGAAAAAAATCTTCCCCTTCTTCAATATGCCAGATGCCAAGCTTCGTGGTTTCGTTTATGGTATGCTGATAGAATAGAGGCACAAACAAATGTCTGGTTTTTTAATGTCGGATGTACGATTGGGCAACACCTATTATAAATGAGCGCCGCCAAACAATAATGTTAAAAAACATAAGATGGCTGATTACGGCAGGAATAAGGTTGATTGAGACCGTGTGTGATTAAACTTTTATTCTTCTGTATTCGGCTCTTTCGGCTGCCATTCTTTATGATTGATCAGGATATCTTTCTTCTTCCTGCAGCGCTCCATATCGGCCTGATAATCTTTTATCTTATCGTCGTTCAATGAATTAAGAATGGCTTTCTCAAAACAATTTATAGCCGCATCCAGATTCATCTTCAGTTCTTCGGCAACAGCAAAGCGGTAGTACACCCACGATTTATCAATGGTTGGGATGGTGAGGCATCTGCCCAGGTGCGTTTTCAATTCATCATAACGTTCCATATCGGTTAATAAAACCGCATAATGAAAGTAGGGGTGCGGATAATTCGGCGCGCTTTTTATGGCGGCGCGAAAATGCATTTCCGCTTTTTTGTAATCATCAAACTGCGTTTTATAGATCCAGCCCAGCGAATTGTGTGTGGGCGCATGGTTGGGCTCATCATACAAAATGGTTTCGTACTTGCGCAAAGCATCTACATGGGCGCTTTTCTTAATATCTGCTTCGGCTTCCAGGAACAATTCTTCTATATTCATGGGTTTTCGTTTTTAAACCCTTGCGGGTTTGGTTGCATGCTGTTTAGAGATGAGATTTTTACCAGCCCAGAATCCAGGCAAATATCAAGGGCGCCACAATGGTAGCGTCGCTTTCCACAATAAATTTCGGTGTGTGAATATCCAGCTTGCCCCAGGTTATTTTTTCATTCGGCACCGCGCCTGAATACGAACCGTACGATGTGGTGCTGTCGCTTATCTGGCAGAAATAACTCCAGAAAGGCACATCATGCCATTCCAGGTCCTGGTACATCATTGGTACCACGCAAATAGGAAAATCGCCCGCAATGCCGCCGCCTATCTGGAAGAACCCAACGCCTTTGCCGCCGCTGTTAGCGCGGTACCACTCCGTTAGATACACCATATACTCAATGCCGCTTTTTACCGTAGCGGCCTTCAGCTCATCCTTAATAACATAGCTGGCAAAAATATTGCCCGTAGTACTGTCTTCCCAGCCCGGAACGATGATGGGGATATTCTTTTCAGCCGCCGCTATAATCCAGCTATCCTTCCTGTCAATTTCAAAATAAGGGTCCAGCTCGCCGCTTAAAACGGTCTTGTATAAAAATTCATGTGGAAAATAACGTTCGCCTTTGGCCTCCGCCTCTTTCCATTGTTTCACCAGGTGTTTCTGTAAGCGGCGAAAAGCCGCTTCTTCGGGAATGCAGGTATCTGTAACGCGGTTATAATGGTTTTCCAGCAGGTCCCATTCCTCCTGTGGCGTTAAATCGCGGTAGTTGGGAACGCGTTTATAACTGTTATGCGCTACCAGGTTCATCACATCCTCTTCCAGGTTAGCGCCGGTGCAGCTGATAATGTCAATCTTGCCCTGGCGTATCATTTCAGCCAGAGAAATGCCAAGCTCTGCAGTGCTCATGGCGCCGGCCAGCGTAACCATCATTTTGCCGCCTTCGTTTACATGCGTTTCATAGCCTTTGGCTGCGTCCATTAAAGCCGCTGCATTAAAATGGCGGTAATGGTGCTGTATAAATTGCGAAACAGGTCCTTTATTCATCTTTAAAATTTAAAATGGCAAATGTAATTTTTTACAGGTAAGTGTGTGGTTAAAGATTAGAATTTAAATATATCATTACATAAAGCTGTAATCATTATCCACAGTGCTTGCGGGTAATTAATTGAACAGGCTTTTCCTTGTGCAAAATTTTTGCCTTCATTCACCTTGTTTATCACTTTCTTATCATAAAATTTGCAGCAGGATATTAAAGCATCTATCATTACATGCCCGTTTATAATCAATCCAGGAGCAGGATCATCCAGGTTATCTTTATTGTTGTTTTCCTGCTCATTGTATCCCAGTTGCTTAACCTGCAGATATTTTCAACAGAATACAAGCTGCAGGCAGAGAACAATGCCATTTACCGGAAGGTGATTTATCCTGACCGCGGCGTTGTTTACGACCGGCATGGTAAAGCCATCCTGGAGAATACCATTATGTATGACCTGATGGTTACGCCTTACGAAACCAAAGGCCTTGATACCCTGGCGCTTTGCAATATACTGGGCATTGATACGGCAGAATACCACAAGCGTATTCTAACAGCCATTATAAAAAATTCCCGTTATAAGCCCAGCACATTTGAGCCGCTTATAAGCGATGAGATTTTTGCCAGGCTGAATGAGAATATGTATAAGTTCCCAGGGTTTAATATTGTTGAACGGCCGGTAAGGGATTATCCTTTTCACGCCGCCGCCAATGTGCTGGGTTATTTGGGCGAAGTGGACAGCAGCTTCTTAAAAAAACATGCAACAGAAGGGTATGAACCGGGCGATTACGCCGGCATGACCGGCCTTGAGCGCAGTTATGAAAAAGTATTGATGGGCCAGCGTGGCGTGAAACGGTATATACGCGATAACAAAAACAGGATACAGGGCCCGTATAACAACGGTATTTTTGATACGGTGGCCATTGCCGGAAGGAATTTATATACCAGCATGGATATGGACCTGCAAATGCTGGCTGAAAAATTATTGCAGCATAAAATAGGGAGTGTGGTTGCCATCAACCCAAAAACGGGTGGCATACTGGCCATGGCCACGGCGCCGTCTTATGACCCTGTTATGCTTACAGGCTCGCAGCGCCGCAAAAATTTTGGAAGGTTAATTTTAGATACGGCCCGCCCCCTGCTAAACAGGGCAATTAAGGGCCAGTACCCGCCCGGCTCCACTTACAAACCATTAAGCGCCCTGATTGCATTGGATGAAGGCATTATCACGCCTTCTTACGGTTATCCATGTTCCGGGGCTTATTATTCCTGCGGCAGGCCGGTAAAATGCACAGAGCACTGGGCCGGTCATTCAAAAGACCTTCGTACCGCCATTGCATGGTCGTGCAACTCTTATTTCAGCAATGTTTTCAGGCTGATAGTGGATAACCCGAAATACGGAAATGTAAGAACGGGTTACCTGCAATGGAAACATTACATGAACGCCTTTGGCTATGGTGTTGACCTGAATGCTGATTTGCCCGGCGAAGATGATGGCAATATCCCGGACACCTCGGGCTATAACAAGGATTTTGGCGGCCCGCGGTGGAACAGCTGCAATATTGTTACACTGGGCATTGGGCAGGACAGGATGCTGGCCACCCCGCTGCAGATGGCAAACGCCATGTGTATTATTGCCAATAAAGGGTATTATTATATCCCGCATTTTGTGGACAGCATAGAGAATGAAACACCGGCCGATACACAATTTGTGGGCAGGTACCGAATGAAGCATACGCCGCTTGAGCATATTTCAAACGAATCGTTTAATATAGTACAGTTGGGCATGCACGATGTGGCGCAGTTTGGTACGGCCAGGGTGGCACAGATTGAAGGCATTGACATTTGCGCAAAAACGGGCACGGCGCAAAACCCGCATGGAAAAGATCACTCACTGTTTGTTGCGTTCGCGCCAAGGGAAGATCCCCAAATAGCCATTTGCGTGGTGGTAGAAAATGCAGGTTTCGGCGCCACCTGGGCGGCGCCGATCGCTTCACTTATGATGGAGCAATACTTAAAAGATTCCATTGCTGCCAAAAGAAAGCCAGAAGTGGAGAGAATTGCCAGCGCCGATCTTGTTCCTGCTGCCATAAAACAATGGTATCACAAACAGGATTCTATTAAGCTGGCAAGGCAGGCGCAGAAAATAAATGCTGATGCGGCGCCGGTTTTCCAGAATAACCTTGAAACAAGCAAGCAGGTGCAGTACGATCCGGAAGCGGAACCTAACCGTAAAGGCAATGACGACACAACAACAGTAAAAAGCAAACCGGCGATGCAAACGCCAGATGAGAAACGAAAGGCTAAACCTAAAAATTAATCATGAGCAGAGCAATCTCAAAATCAGTTTCGAGGGGCGTTGACTGGCTTACAGTATCGCTGTACGCCATACTGGTTTGCATAGGCATAGTTTGCATCTTTATGACGGAATATAACCCTTCCACCTTTACGGCATCTTCCTTTTTTCAGGGCCAGACAAATTACAGCAAGCAACTGTTGTTTGCAGGCCTTTCCACAATTGCAGCCACATTTATCATTTTAAGCGACAGCAAGCTGTATCCCACTTTTGCCAATCTCTTATACGTGTTTGGCATCCTGCTAATGTTATCAGTATTTGTACTGGGCAAAAATGTGAATGGTTCCAAAAGCTGGATTCCGCTTGGCGGCGGGTTTAACCTGCAGCCTGCGGAGCTGTGCAAAATATTTACGGCGCTTGCACTGGCAAAATACCTGTCGCAGCTTAATATGGATTTCAGCAGGCTGCAATCGCAGCTCATTGCGGGCGGCATAGCCATGCTGCCGGCAGCTATTTCTGTGCTGCAAAACGAAACCGGCCTCGCCCTTGTTTATTTAAGCTTTTTTATAGTGATGTACCGCGAAGGTTTGCCGGGCATCATTCTTGTTATCGGCTTTTCTTTTGGCGCGTTGGTGGTGGCAACCCTGCTGGTAGAGAAGAACACGCTTGCCATTATATTAACCCTCATAGCCGGCC
The DNA here is from genome assembly GCF_047606085.1 of Parafilimonas sp. Lineage (GTDB taxonomy): Bacteria > Bacteroidota > Bacteroidia > Chitinophagales > Chitinophagaceae > Parafilimonas. The sequence goes on along the minus strand of NZ_JASGEX010000156.1, from coordinate 1,021 downwards.
TTATTGTGTTTATATTCCGGCATAAGATATTTGTAAGAAAACGCTGGAATATTTTAATCCTGATTATTTCCGTATGGTTTGTATGCGTAGGCATTCAGCGGTTTATTGTACCGTATATTTTTAATAATGTGTTTGAATGTTATCAAAGCCAGCGTATTTACAGCGCTGTGGGCAAAGACTATGATTGCAGCCAGAACAAACATTCCATAGCGCACGAAGAAGCAACCGGCAAAGCTGCCATAAAGCCCGATGATTATAATGTACGCCAGAGCAAGATCGCCATTGGCTCCGGCGGTTTTCGGGGCAAAGGCTTTTTAAAAGGCACGCAAACCCGGGGGCGGTATGTGCCCGAGCAGTCAACCGACTTTATTTTTACTTCGCTTGGCGAAGCCTTTGGTTTTATAGGTTCCTTTCTTTTTCTGGCTGTCTATTTTCTTTTATTGTTACGCCTCATATTTCTTGCCGAAAGGCAGCGCAGCGGCTTCAGCCGCATTTATGCTTACAGCGTGGCCAGCATTTTATTCTTTCATATTGTGGTGAATGTGTGCATGACGATTGGCCTGTTTCCCGTAATTGGCATTCCCCTGCCGCTGGTGAGCTATGGCGGTTCATCGCTGCTTACTTTCACCATTATGATCTTTATTATGATAAGGCTTGATGCCGACAGGCAAATGGTGCTAAGGTGATTTATGATGATTATTAGGTATCTTATTCAAATAACTGCATTTGCCTTTTCAGCCGATCAACAGCCCAGCCAAAAATTGTAAAATCATTAAGGTGATAATTACGAACCATGAGGTGAAGTAAATAATTTTAATCTCAGCGTTTTGATGAGGGATTTTTGATTTTTAATTATGTATAACAATATGCCGAAGGTAATAAAAGCAATAAATACAATGACTATCCGTTTTTTGGAAAAGGTCTGTACCATGGATTTTCCAGCGTTGCGACCAATACCCTGTCAAATAAACTCTGCCCAAAGAACCTTCGGTTAAACTTGTAACAAAATTCATTCAGATAG
>NZ_JASGEX010000155.1:0-7928 GCF_047606085.1 Parafilimonas sp. | reverse complement strand
ATAATTTAAAATCTTGTATTTCAATGTTTGACCTCACCCCAACCCCTCCCGAATGGTCGGGACAAGTTCTCCAAAGGAGAGGGGCCAGAACCCGCTCTGGCAAATGGTTTCAAGAGATTCGATAATTCTTATCCGGACAATAATGATTGTTTATATATAATCCTTCCCTGTTTAAATTTTATGGGCTCCTTAAAAATAGGCCCGTCAAAAACAAAAGAATGAAACTCGCCATTCTCGCCGCAGGGATCAACATTATCTGGCAGATCGTTTATAAAAGATTCATCTATCAACCTGCCGCAAAAGCTTCTGTCAAGAAACGCTGCATTTACACAGGCTATAACAGCTTTAAAACCTGCATGTATAAATTCTTTTATTAAAACAGCCGTATCGGTTTGCCATAAAGGAAAAACACATTCCAGGCCGCCAGGCCTTAGCTTTTCTTCACGGTATGCCCTCAGGTCTTCCAGGAAAATATCGCCATAGATAGCTGGATAGCAGCCCCCGTCTCTTAATCCGGTTAATGCTTCACGCATCTTGCTTTCATATTCTTCCATTGACGGGTCTTCAGATAATTCAACTGCAGTTAGCGGCAGCCCGATAGATGCAGCCTGCGCTTCAGTTAAAGACCTTCTTACGCCATGCATGGATACACGGTTATGAACACTGTTAAAGCTTGTAAGCAAATACCGGATATCATATTTTTCTGAAAGCATGGCTTTGTATAAAGCCAATGCAGCATCTTTTCCGCCGCTCCAGTTAAAAAATGATGGTGATTTCATCCGTAAATGTTTGTTTTTTCAATTGTCGGATGGAACCTTGCCATGTACCTGCCTGTCCGGCAGGCAGGCATTCCCTCCCGAGGCTGGTTCGGGACAGGTTGTGTGAGAAAAAAATATCATGCTCGGTTTCATAGAATTATTTTGGTTTCAGCAAATATCTTTCTTTAAATAACACATACCTGTTTTTAAGTTCCAGCAAACAATCCGCACATAAACAATCGCGATAGCGCTCTTCTATAAAAACCCTTTCTTCCAGGCTGAACTGTATGCCATAACACTGGCATTGCGTTATATCGCCTGCCTTGCACTCAAAGACACAACCGCAACGCGGACAAACTTTTTCTTCATGTACAGGCATACCTGTTTTTTTGATAAACGCTATGAGCTCCTTACTTTACGTTATTTAATTTACGATTGCATTATTTAAACAACGCGTGAACAAGTGAACCCCGTGAACTTGTAAACTTTAAGTAAACGCTGCAAGCCACGAGCTGCGGGCCTACAGCTTAAAGTGCAGGCCTGCATTTACCGTGGTACCCTGCACGGCATAGCCATACACTTCGTAATAATTTGTATTGCAGGCAATGTTCTTTACATCAGCAAAAACATTAAGGCGCTTCTTCAGAAAACTATATTGCGCATAAGCATTCCATAAAGTATAGGCATTCAGGCTCACCTGCGATGAAATATATGTATTCGGGTCATAATAACTGTCTGTGCGCCTGCCCGTAACCTGTATGCTCGTGCTTACATACAATGCAGGCGTTATATTGTAACCGCCAGACAGCTTTATGGCATGTTTTGGCCTGCGCACAAGGTTATAATAACTTGTATCTGACCCGGAAGATTTATCAGTAAGTTTTCCGGTTATATACGCATAGGATGCGCTTAACTGCAAATGCTTATTGTTATAGTTCACTTCGGCCTGCACGCCATGATCATGTTGCTTGTTTAAATTTTCATAGCCGTTCAGGCCGTAAATAATTACATCACTGATATTGCGGTTAAAGCCATTCACGGTAAACGTTAATTGCTTCTCCAGGAAGAATGCCTGCAGGCCCGCTTCCTGCGTATTCGACTTTTCCGGCTTCAGGTCAGGATTGGCGCCATAAGGGCCAAACAATTCACCAATGGAAGGCGCCCGGAAACCGCTCGTAATGTTAGCAAATATTTTTACCGTATTGTTGATAAGGTAAGAGGGGTTGAAGCTGTATGTAAAATTATCGCCGTATTGGTTATGATGATTATACCGTCCGCCAAGCTCAAGGTTAAAGCCATTATTGCTGTGCAAAAACAAGGAAATATACGGGCTGATGATGCTGTTGGTGGTGTCCACATCTTTCATGGTATAGGATTGATAACTTACGCCCCCAACCATCTGTACATTGCTGCTGAAAGTTTGATTAACGTAGGCCTCCGCATGGTTAAATTTCCCGCTCGACTGGTATGAATAACTGCTCCTGTAATCACGCTTTGTAAAATCGTAGCCATAATTAAAATGCAGGCTGCCCGTTCTGTAGTTATAGCTGCCGTTAAGACCTGTGTTTATAAGTGAAGCGATATAAGCATTTGAGCCATCGGTAAACGCATCATCATCATAATCTCCCTTAAAATGTGTATAACGGAAATAAGGGGAAAGCTTTAGCCGGTCGGTTATATTAATACCAATAATTCCCTGCAGGGCATTTTGGGTAAACCCATCCTTATCAAAACCGGCTTTGCCTGTTGTATCTTTTGCTTCGCTTATGCCATCAGTATTATAATACGTGTAATTCAAATCGTATTCCAGCAGTTTTGTTTTCTGGCTTATGTTAGCGTTGCCTTTAAAGCTGTTATAGCTGCCATAGGTAAGCAGCCCGTTTAGCTGCGGCTGTTTTGTTTCGGGCTTTTTTGAAATAATGTTCACCACGCCGGCCACCGCATTGGAGCCATATAAAGTGCTTTGGCTGCCCTGCAAAATTTCAATGCGCTCAATATTATCAAGCGATAACAAACGCAGGTCGAAGCTGCCGCCAACGCCTGCCGGTTCGTTCAGGGGAATGCCGTCCAGTAAAATCAGGGTATATTTATCTGTTGCGCCAAGCAGGTACAGCGATTTGTCTTTACCCGGGTTGCTCGTAGCGCCGTTAACCGTAACACCTGCCTGTTCGTTTAATATCTGCGCCAGGTCTTTACTGCCAGCGCTCTCAATTTGTTCTTTCGTAATCACTTTAATAACCTTGCCCGTTTCACTTAATTTTTTAGGCGCCTTGGCAGCCGTAACCACCACCTCATCCAATAAATTTCCTGATGAATCCGTTTGCGCTTTGGCAAATTGTATAAGCGCTAATACAATGGTTGTAACAAGAATTTTTTTCATGCTCATTCTTCCTTTGAATGTTTTTTAAATGATGTTGAAGAATGAGCTTTCGTGCAGGATAATAGAAATGAAGACCTTTTCATCCACCCTTCCCACAAACGGAGATGGCCGCGGATGAGGTTATCATTCTGCCTTTCACCCGAAAGCTCAGATAATATTCCGTTTGGCAGGTCTTCTGGCTTAACCCTCCACTTGATGCCTTCCCGTTTTTATACAGTGGCTAAAAATCAAGCGATTTTTCCATCCCTTCAGGAGATGGGGGTTTTACAGCTACGGGGATAGCTCCTGATTTTAACAGGATTCCCTTTTAATTTGTTGGATAATTATTTTAATACCGGCAATTATCCTTCAAAACCAAATCGCGGCAAATGTAGTTATTTGATGATATGCAACTGCATCAATAAGGAATTAAATATCCCCCATTTTCCAATGTGTATTTTTTATTTCCAAGCAGCGCATTCTGTTTGGGATCATAATAAACAGAATGCCCGTTCCCGGTAATGTTCACAACCTTATCACCTGAAACAATGGCCTTTATTGTGGTTACGTAAGAATCTTTGGTGAGCTCCCATGAACTGGTGGCATCTATTTCTACCGACACAAGCTGGGCATCGCGGTTGGCATTAATATGCCCCAGCAACCTGGAATGGTTTTTCAGCGACAGCCGGATGAGGCTGTTTTTATCTGCCTGCAAATCTCCGGTGAGCTCCTGCTTATCCGCATTTATATTGGCTTTCCCCCCGTTTGATCCGCTTTGACCCCAGCGGCCGGACTCCGCTTTAACCAAAATACCGGATGCAGCATGAATGCTCACGCCACGCAGGAAGATATTGGCGTTTGAATTGGTCACAAAGAAAAGAGGCCCCTGCTCATCGGAACAGTTCAGCGACCCGCCATTCATTTCAAAATGCCCGTCAACACCCTCGGCATCACCGGAGAAACTCTGGTAGATCATAACCCCGCACTTGTTCCTGAAAGAACAAAGAAGCCTGCTGTTGTTTGCAATAATAGAATTGGAGCCTTCTATCACGGCCACCTCTGCGCCGGTAGCTGTAATATCTGCATCAGAAACCGTTATTTTTCCTGTGGAATATATGCCGGGCGCATCGGGCCCCATGGCTTTTATTGTTCCTCCGGTCACGGTAATCTTTCCACTGCCACGGTCGGTGGCAACGGCGCCGGAGTTGGCTCCGCGGGTAATAATATTTACATTACGGGCTTCAATGGTGCCGCCGCCGCTGGCCATTAAGCCATGCGCGCCGCCTGCGGAACAATCAATAACATCATCCGCCGAATAAATAATGCTTTTGCCGTAGGCGAAAATGGCATTGGCGCCAGCGCCCGTTGTTTTTACCGAATTGCCTTTCATCCTGATTACACTTTCACCCCTGCCCAAAACGGCGGCATTTAATCCCTGGAAGCTGCTCTGGTCGTTAGACGAAGTATTGCCGGAAGTGATGATGGTATCTCCATCCAGGGTGAGCTGAGCCTGGTTATAGGTTACAATGGCAGAATGGTTTTCTCCATCTGCTTTAATTGTTTCCCCGCTTTTTGACTGTGCGCCATTTTGCACCACCAGTGCGGCTTTAATGAGGGATGTGTCAAAAGAAGATCCCATTCCTCCCGGAGGCATCCCACCACCCGGCCCTTTGCCTGGCGGCATGCCTTTGGGAGGCTGGCCCTGGCCACCACCGGGAGGCGGGCCCGGCGGCTCACCCGGCGGAAAATTTCCCTGCCGTGCCATATCGCTTTTTTGCGCCTGGTTACCGGAATTATCTTTCTCAGCATCTTTCTGCAGTTTTTTAGAAGAGTGGCAGGCCGCCAAAAGAAAGGCCATGCATAAACAACCTAATGCCATTTTACAAGTATTCATATTATCACTGTTTATTAATGAACTTATATTTTACTATACTTTACAAGGCATAAATTAGTGAGTTCTTTAGGCTAAACGGTTCACTTTTTTATCCCTTGCGGAGTATAATGTTATATTAATGATGAATGGTTGTATTTAAAGTGAGTGGTGAGAGTACCCTGTGCTCACTTCACCATGCGCCGCTAACAACTCACAACCTGACGCTAAAATGATCTCAACAAAATCTTCAATCAATTATCCGGACAGATCAAATTTACCCGCGCACTTATCATAAATTTGGTTAAAAGAGGTATTTGTGCCAAAAGGCACGGCGTTTGCTTTTTGCTTAACTTTTTCTGCATACAGGAAATTTTCTCCTGTTTATTGCAACGATTTATTATTTGCCATTGTCAGCTAAACATCCGGATGGATTATAAAGAACTTGTAAAAAATTGCCTTAAAGGAAAATCAGAAGCGCAAAAAAAATTATATGATCTTTTTGCAGCTGACATGCTTGGCGTTTGCTACAGGTACACCAAATCTACAGCCGATGCGGAAGACGTTTTGCAGGAAGGCTTTATAAAGGTTTTTCGTAATCTTCAGCATTACCGTGAAGAAGGAGAGCTGGGCGCATGGGTACGCCGTATTATGGTTAATTCAGCCTTGAATTATCTTAAGCAGAGCAAGCGCTACAGCACAGAGCTTTTATTTGAAGAAGACCATCTTCACCCGGTATCTACCGAAAACCCAATGGTTTTTTTACAGGCAAAAGAGTTAGCTGATTTAATACGGCAGTTGCCCACCGGTTGCCAGACTATTTTTAACCTTCATGTGGTAGAGGGTTTCACCCATGTGGAAATTGGTGAAATGCTGGGCATACATACCGGCACTTCCAGATCGCAATATGCAAGGGCGAGAACGATGATGGTAGCCTGGATTGAAAAAGGAAACGAGACAATTAAACAACGGCGGTATGCAGGAAAATGAGTTTGAAAAACAGGTTAAGCAGTTGATGGAGGATTTCAGGATCACTCCACCTGATGATGCCTGGGCAAAAATAAGCCGCAGGCTGAAGGAGAAACGCCGGCGCAGGTTGCCCTTCATTTTTTTGCTGGCTGCAGGCCTGGCTCTTGCCGGTGGGTTCTTGTATTATTCCATTTACAGGCAGCCGCAAAGCCCGGGCACGCCCATAATAAAAGCAAATAGCACATCAGCAAAAAATCATAGCCCCGCTCTGAAAGATACGGGCAACATGGCGATAAAAGGAAATGATAGTATAAAAAAGGATGCAGCAGATAATCTTCCCGCAACCGCACCGGAGAACAATTTAAAACCTGCACCGTCAGGCAATGATGCGGCGATCAATAAAAACAGGCAGAATGACAAAAATTATGCAGCCAATGCACCGCTCACCGCAAAAGATTATTCGCTTAACGATTTATCAAACAATGCAGATAAAAACAATTTCATTGAACAGCCGGTAACAAACGAACCGGCAGAAAAAGGCAATGAAACCGTGGCAGAAAATAAACCTGCAACCGCTGATGCTTCACAAAAGAATACAGATGCTATTATTGCTGCAAACAACGATTCGGCGAATACAAATAACGCAGTTGCAGGCAATAAAACAATTAACACGGATTCAATTGCTGCCGCACAAACCAAAACCATAGAAAAAGCCATTAATGCCGGTAAAAAAACAACTGCACAACACGCCCAATTGCCCAAATGGCAATGGGGCGTGCATGCTTCTTACGGGATAAACGGCGCCATAGAAGGATTGACTGACGATGCAGACAACACAACAGCATCCCCGCAAGGCCTCCTAACCTCCGCCTTCGCCATCATTGGCGGCGATACAGTGTTTAACAAGCATGCTTATACTTCATCAGACGCATATAGCTTTGGTGTGGAAGTGCAGCGAAGGGTTTCAAAAAACAGCGTAGCAGGTGCAGGCTTAAACTTTACACAGCTTTCCACCAAGTCTAATGTAGGAAACAGAACCAATTCAAGCTATGCGGTAAACGCCGACTATACAGTAAGTAATTATTACCGGCCCGGCACTGCTGAGCGCTATATAAACAAGTATAGCTTTATAGAACTGCCGGTTTATTTTCGGCAAAATTTATTGCAGCACAGGCAGTTTGCGTTTGGGTATAATGCAGGTTTTTCTATAAGGCAGTTGCTCAGCTCAAATGCGCTTATTTATAATGAAGAAAGCAATATTTATTTTTCTAAAAATAGTTTGCTGCGCAAAACGCAATGGCAGTTGCAGGCAGGCCTTAACTTCACATTCAACACAGGAAAAAGAATGGCAGTTTATGCCGGGCCACAGGCGTCATACAGCCTCTCCAACTTCACAAAAAACAATGATAATGGCAATTATCATTTTCTGAACTACGGCATTAAAGCGGGCCTGTTATTTCATAAAAAATAAGAACGCGGTTACAACGTTTGCATGCGCAGAAAAGTCAGGGTATAAACGCCAAGCGATGAAAAAGATTTACCCTCCTTTAAGCATCGCCATTGTCCTTTTTATGTACAGGATGTTCTAAAGACGACTACAAAAGCGTTCGCCAGATTTATACACCAGTTTTTAAAACCCTCACGCAAGTGCGCGCAGGCATAAAATCTGAAACGGCAGCGCCCGTAAAAACAGCCGGGCCGAATATACATATTGTGACCTGGTTGCCTGCCCGGAGCAAAAACCCATCATCAATTATAGTAAACACAGGATGAATTTGTGCATTGGCTGTTTGCACCTGCTTTATAGGAATGTAAGATTATCTCACATTCCTGCACGTCATTCCCGCGAAGGCGGGAATCTCATAATCATGCTGTATAAGCAAGGATGACTTTATAAAATGTATATTGGTACACGCTAAGTATGAGATGCCCCCGACGCGTCGCAGGGCATGACGTGCCAGTGGTTATGTTT
>NZ_JASGEX010000154.1:0-10004 GCF_047606085.1 Parafilimonas sp. | reverse complement strand
GTCGGTGCGCCAATGGGAGCCATACCCGGGTATATTCGGAACTGAACTTATAGCCGACAAAGCAATGGATAACCTGGTACATATGAGTACACTATAAGAATTTAAAAAAAATCAAACAGTTTAAAATACAGGCATCATGATACAGGTTGAGGATACTTTAAATTATTATCGTCATTTTTTTCAGGTCGCTTACGTAACGACAGATATTACGCAATCCATAAAGTTATTCGGGGAATTGTACGGTATCAGTAAGTTCCTGGTCTTTGACCAGCCCTCCGTAATGGATATTGCTGATACGGGCCGCTACATCAAATGTAAGATAAAACTTGCATTTGCCACAGTGGGTATGCATCAGCTGGAGCTTATTGAACCAATTAACGACCCGATGGGAAGGTATACTGAAAGCCTGCCGGCATCAGGATTCGGACAACGTTTCCATCATTTAGGTTGTCGTTTTACAACCTGCGAAGAGTGGGATACATTCAGATCTTCACTGGATACCGGCAAACATCCTATTGCCTTTGAGAATACAGGCGGAGAATCGCGGTATTTATACCTCGACGAAAGGCCGCACCTTGGACACTACCTGGAATATATGTGGGCGGAGCAAAATGCGGCCATGTTTGATGCAATACCAAAAAATTAAAAAATGATGAAAATGGAAATGAATAAGAAAACTTTAGAAACCAGGTGGTATCATTACATTCTTGCATTTTTTGCCGGCGTATTCTTTGTCAATACACTGCCACATTATATAAACGGCATAACAGGAAAAGAATTCCCTACGCCTTTTGCTGATCCGCCGGGCATAGGATTATCTTCTGCACTAACAAATGTGTTATGGGCTGTTATTAATGCCAGCTTAGGTGCCAGCATTTTTCTTTTTGTCAAAATTAATAAAAGGAAAATAAGCTTGTGGATTGCACTAGCGGCCGGCGGTTTGCTGATGTCTTTTTTTGTAGCGTATTATTTCAGTACAAGATTTTAAAACAGGTAAACTTTATATACAGATGAAACATGTGATTGTAATAACGGGCATTGGCGGAATGGGAATTGCGTGCGCCCGGAGAATGGGAGCAGGATATAAATTATTGCTTTGTGATTTCAATGAAAAGCAATTGAGCAACGCTTCGGCAGAACTTACAAATAACGGCTATAATGTTACTACCGTTAAATTGGATGTATCTGATAAAGAATCCGTGAATGCCGTTGCCAAACAGGCAGCAATGATGGGTGAAATTCATGCTGTCATCCATACCGCAGGTCTTTCCCCAACGATGGCTGATGCTGAACGGATACTAAATGTAAACCTGATCGGAACAGCAAGAATGCTTGAAGTATTTGAAGCTTATATATCTCCCGGCACGGTTGGCATATTTATTTCAAGCTCATCGGGTTACCTTTCAGGCAGTTTAACCGCTGAACAGGAAAAGAAACTGGCAATTCTTTCTGCAGATGAATTAGTAGAATATGTTCCCTCACTGGAACTGAATGATCCGAATGATGCATACCCTGTTTCAAAAAAGGCCAATCGTTTGCAGGTAGCGGCAGCATCTGTAAAATGGGGCAAAAAAGGCGGCCGTGTAATGTCCATAAGTCCCGGAGTACATAGTACACCTATGGGGAAACAGGAACAGGAAGCCCATTCTTTTATGAAATACATGATAGAGAACACACCGGCAGGCCGTGTAGGAACTGCTGAAGACATTGCCGCTACAGTTGAATTTGTTGTAAGCCCGGCGGGGAATTTCCTGAGCGGTTCTGATATTTTGGTGGATGGCGGTGTTGTAGCTTTTTTACAAACGTCAGGCGGCAGGTAATTTCTTAATTGTGCCTTCTGCAAATTTCCCGGCTGGAGGATATAATCCTGTAGCTGTTGTAAATACCCTGCAGTTGGGCGTCCGCATTGGGATGGGCTGCCCTACCTGCAATTTTGGCTGCTGATTTTGTTGTATGTGCCGGAAGGTGAAAGCTTTTCTGTTTGTGTGTTGCAGTATAAACCCAGATTCTATCTTATTGCAAGTGCTGCTATGTCCGGGTTGTTTAACTATACTTATATTCGCTTTCAGTTCCAGCACAATGAAGACTCTTGCTCATAAATACTTACTTCCAGAGGTCGGGGAATATGTCCACTTGGAGAGGTCTCAAAATACTGATCGAGTATTTTCCGCTCATCTTTTCGTCCAATCAGAGTTTCCGTAAACGCCTAATTTGAAGCAAAAATAGAGAAATAGAATATGTTTTGGCTAAGTATAAAAATCACAATTATCCATAATATTCGCAAACCTAAAAGCTTTAATAGCGGATAATTTGTCCATTTCTTCTGCTGTTTCTATGGGCAGTCCATAATTCCGGCATAACTGCTGGTCATTATCAAACCAGGCAAATGTTCGCTCTACTACCCATTTCTTATACACTGTTTTGAAATTAGAGGAATTACTTTCTTTACGAAGTACAATCTGTAGCCAATAACCAAACTTTTCTTTTACTTCTTTAATGATAGTGCCGCAATAGCCGCTATCAGCCAAAATTACCCTGATGCTATGATAGCTATCCTGTAATACACACATCAACTGCCTATTGCTTTGCTGTCATGGATATAGGCCACGGTTACCATTATTGCCAGTAAGCCATTCTTATCTACTACATTCAATGCCTGTTGACAAAAGGAACTGCCTGGAATAGCTTGCCAAATGCAGGTGTTTGCGGAGTTGAACAGGGTGGTGCACAGTAAGATATCGCTTCATTTCGAAAGAGAGTGTCTGCAAAAGAAACGGTGGGCTACCTGTTGAATCTATAATATTGAACTGCCAAGATGAACTATGGTTAGGAAAACTGCTTTGCTGGAAAAATATATCCACCTCGATTTATTAGAGCAAAAAAAACAAAAGGGTATAATTGTTTCTATCTTATGAAGGGGTTAGCCAAAGGGATACAAAGAATTGCTTATTGTGCCGATCAGATGTTCTTAGATTCGAGTGATGGTCTGGTAAGACTGTAATAGCTTTATTGAATTTAGCATGGAATGGAGACCTCTTTTTTTAGCAATCGTTTGCATACTTTTTAATGAACTTAGATTATTAAGTTTGCCTAATGTATAGCTATATGCTATATAAATGCTTTATAGATAGATTAAAGTTGGCTTGCTTAGTTTCCGTTAAAATTAAAGAAGGACGACCTGTGCAAAAGGATCTCAATATATATGTAGGAAGTACCAATGTTCAGGTTGATATCTGGTATAAAGAATGGCGCTTGTTATTGCTTAATGAAGGCCTGCGCTTTGGTTATTCTGAGGAAGAAGTAAAAGACCTGTTGCAACAACTCTTTTTAGAACTCCTCGAAAAACAGGTAAACCCATTATCAATACAAAACCCTAAAGCATATTTAACTACTGCATTTAAACGAAGGCTGATTGATTGTTATCGTTCCAGGCAAAAACAATTAATTGTAAATACAAATTCAATTGTTGAAGATCAATTCACAGAGTTATCTGTTTCAAGGCTTGAAATTTCCGAAGAGAATAAAGAGCTGATAGAAAGCATTCGAAGCGCCTATAATAAATTGCCAGGCCGGTGTAAGAAAGTTATTTACCTCAAATTCAGCGAAGGCAAAACCACTGAAGAAATAGCTGCCATTACCGGCCTTACAAAACGCAGCGTGTATAATAACCTTTTTGAAGGCATACAAATATTAAGGGCACATATCCAAAAAAAACCACAGTATTTTCAGGCCGAAGCGTTCCTCACATTACTTCCTTTACTGCTCGCAAAAATTTTTTAAGAAAAATCTGGTAAAAAAGCAAAGTCATTTCGTCTTGTAGTGCAGAAGCTATCTGCATGAAGAAAAAATTACTGGTTGAAGAATTGGTTATAGACGATACGTTCATCCATTACTGTCTTTATAAAAACAAGGATGACTTTGCTTACTGGCAAGCATTTGAAGAAGTAAACCCTGATGAGGCGGCTACAATTGCGGAAGCAAGAGAAATGGTATTGGCGCTAACAACTGCCATGCGGATCAGGCATACGGAGCAGGATAATATCAGGCTGGAAAAAAAGAACTGGTTTTCATTAAAAAGGTTTATGCCCTATGCTGCATTGCTTGCGGGTATAATGCTTGTAACCGTTTTCGCTTATCATGGTTTTCATGGAAAAAATCAATCCTTGGCTGCTGCGGATGCAAATAATGAGGTTGTCGGTAAAGTTTCTTTTTTAACTGCTAACCGCGAAATGAAAAATATTGTGCTCACAGATGGCACAAAGATTACACTTGATGCAGGCTCGCATATAACGGTAGCTGATGATTTTGGTAAAAAAAGCCGGGATATTTACTTAGATGGTGAAGCGGTATTTGATGTAACGCACAATGAAGAACTTCCATTTATTGTGCACACGGCTTTTTATAATGTAAAGGTATTAGGAACATTATTTAATGTTAAGGCCTATAAAAACGAACAAAGGAGTGAAACCGCCCTGCTGCGGGGTAAAGTAATAGTCATACTCAAAGACCATAAAAAGATTTCGCTTACACCTAATAATAAAATTATTTTTTCTGTTTGTGATAATAAAGAATTAAGGGCAGGCGATGAGGCTGAAGCTGCTGACTCTGTAATTGCCATAAAGCCTATATCTTTTAAAAAGACTGACAATGCTATAATTGAAACGGCCTGGGCACAGGGCCGCCTTGAAATTAATAATGAAACATTTGAGCAATTTAAAGGGAGGCTCGAAAGATGGTACGATGTAAAAATAACATTAGCTGATAAGGAAGTGGCTGCTTATAATTTTACTGCAACCTTTAAAGGCGAGTCCATTGAAAAAGTATTACAGGCATTGCAATATTCTTATCACTTCAATTATAAAAAAGATGGCAAAAACATAACTATTTCCAAATAAAAAAGGAGGAGATGGATTCCGGCCATTCCTCCTGATTAATTACAAACGGTATGGGGCTTAGCCCTGTACACATTTATAACACTTAAATCGAAACTAAGGTATGAAAAAAATCTTTTTTTTCATTAGCCCGCATTTAAAACAAAGGCGGCTAAAAATTTTTCTGCTTATGAAATTTACGTTTATTTTAATTCTGCTTGCAACAATGCAGGTTGCTGCAAAAACTCAAAATATTAACGTAAACTTTAATAACACTAAACTTGTTGATGCTTTAAAGCAAATTGAACAAAAAAGCGATTACCGCTTTGTTTTCAGCAACAAAATACTTAACGACCAACCTGCCGTTACACTATCAGCAAATAATGTTTCCATTGATGCTTTATTAAAACAGTTGCTTGCCAGCACAGGTCTTAAAGATAGCCTGCTTGATAATAAGCTTATTGTGATCAAGCAAGTCTCAGGGTTTGCAAACCTTGTAAAGATTACGGGTACCGTTACTGATTCTGCAGGTAATCCACTGGAAGGTGTAACCGTGCAGGTAGCAGGTACAAAAACAGGTACTACCACAGACGCGAAAGGATATTTTTCCCTAAATGCTGATGAAAATGCAGTGCTTGAATTTTCTTCTATAGGTTACACTGATCAAACAATAGAACTAAACGGGCGATTATTGCTTTCTGTCATTCTGCAAAAAAATGATACCGGGCTGGATGATGTAGTGATATTAGGATATGGCAAGCAAGCAAGGCAAAAAGTTACCAGCGCCGTCACACAGTTGAAAACAGACAATTTTAAAGATGCACCTTATACTGATATACAGTCTGCAATGGCAGGCCGTGCAGCCGGTGTGGTGGTAAATTTCAGCGGTGGTGAGCCGGGCAGTGTTCCTTCCCTTACCATTCGTGGCGGAGAGCCACTTATTTCACAAACAACAGCGCTTTATGTTATTGATGATATCATAAGAGATCAAACAGCCTTTGTTAACCTGAACACAAATGATATTGAGAGTATAAGCTTTTTGAAAGATGCTGCTGCAACGGCAGTTTATGGTTCAAAAGCTGCTGCGGGCGTTGTTTTGATTACTACAAAAAACGGTGCTTCAGGTAAGCCAGCAATTACATATTCAAATAATTTTGCCCTGAATACGCCAAACCTTTTTCCAAAACTGATAAATTCTTATGATAAAGCTTTGGTAGCAAATGCTATTTCAGAATCAGAGGGTAATGGCAAGTATGCCGTTTATAGCGAAGCCCAGTTGGATACTATTAAAAATGGTTGGAATACCGATAAATATCCTAATACCGACTGGTATGGGCTTAGTTTTCGAAAGTATTCATTGCAGCAAACCCATAATTTGTCTGTGAGTGGTGGAAATAATCAAACCAAATATTATGTGGGGTTAGGATATTTTGATCAGGGCAGCAATTATGTAAACAACTCGTTTAAAGTAAAGAGATTTTCATATAATTCTAAAATCATTTCCAACTTTGACAATATTGGTTTGTCAGTAACTTTTGCTCTAAACGGTTATTATGATTACACGACGCAGCCTCCTGCTGGCTCTACTTCAATTTTTAGCCATATTGTTGCCAAAAGCCCACTTGAAAAGGCCTTTAATGACGATGGTACATTATCAGCTTTAGTTGATCATCCTTTAGCCGAAATATATTCACCGGGGTATGCAAGGGGGGAAGTTTTTTTTAATGATGCTAACCTTACCTTTTCATGGAGTGTGCCTAAAGTTCAAGGGTTACACTTAAAGCTTATAGGCGACTATTCTATGAAATCAAATCCTACCAAAACCTTTAATGTGTTGGCTACGCAATATAATTCAGACGGTACTCTATATGAGACAAGTGACCCTACATTAACTCAGGAAAGTAATGATACAAAGGCTTACAACCTTCAGTTTCAGGCTGATTATTCCAGGGGTTTTGGCCGACATAATTTGGTGGCAACATTTGTCTCCGTAGCAAGGGGCGGAGGCAACAAATGGTTTAGCGCATACAGGGGCGAATACCCTTCTACTGCGATTGATCAGTTATTTGCCGGCGATGCTTCAACCCAAATTAACGATGGCTCGGAAAGTAAATGGGGAGAAATTGGTTATGTTGGAAGATTAAAATATGATTATGCCGGCAAATACCTGTTGGAGCTAAATGGCCGTTACGATGGTTCAGATTATTTCCCTCCGGGAAACCGCTTTGGGTTTTTCCCCTCCATCAGTGCCGGATGGGCAGTGTCGTCTGAAAAATTTTATCATGATCTGAACCTTTCAAATATCTTTTCTTACCTGAAATTCAAGGGCTCTTATGGTAGGGTAGGCTCTGTTGGAGGCACCAAATATGCCTATGTTTCCCAATACAATGTTACTACCAGTGCTTATGTTATAGGCGGAACATTAAGAAATGGATATTACGAAGGGGCTTTAACAAGCCAAGATCAGGATATTACATGGTACTCCACTACATCAAGGGATTTTGGGCTGGAATTTGAAGCATTAAACAGGAAGCTGTCTGGAGATATTGATTATTTCTTTACTAGAACAAAAAATATATTAGGAAGCCCGGCTTATAGTTATTCTGAGCCTTTGGGGTTGGATTTGCCGGAAGTGCTTACTGACGCTGCCACACGAAAAGAGGGAATAGATTTTTCGATTAATTTCAATTGGTCTGTTGGCAAAGAGCTAAAAGGTTATATTGGCGTAAACGGTACCTATTTTAACTATTTATGGGAACGCACTAATGAAGATAGCGCTTCGCTTACAAACCCATATACCAGAAGCTGGGGAGTAGATCAAAACTATTATAGCACATTATATCAAGACAATGGATTGTATCAGAATTATGAGGACATCCTTAATAACCCAAGCCGGTTAACATCAACCGCTTTAACTTTAGGAGACTTATGGCTGGAAGATACAAATGGCGATGGTAAAATTGACGCCCAGGATTACCGTCGTTTAGGCAAGTCTCAATCCCCCAGGTTTACTTATGGAATGCCGCTTGGTATTGAATACAAAGGTTTTCGTTTAGATGCCCTTATACAGGGTTCTGGTTCCAGAAATGTTTATTTAGGAACATACCTGCAAGGCAGTGAAGGGGTAAACAGAGTGAATTTCGAATTTCAAAAGGATTACTGGTTATCTGATAATACCAACTCTTCTTTTCCCAGGGCAGGAACCAGCAGTTTGAATAATGGAAACAATTATGTTTCAAGCACATTCTGGCTTAAAAATGCACGCTTTGTAAGGTTAAAGAGTTTAACTCTTACATACGATTTCAAGCGGCTAATAAAAACCAACAAGATCAGCGATTTATCATTGCATGTCAGCGGAACTAATTTGCTCACTTTCTCACCGGTTAAAAAGTATTTTGATCCAGAACTTGCAAACAACAATAACTTTTTTTATCCGGTTAACAGTACATATTCTATTGGTATAAGAGCAACGTTTTAAGAAAATAAATTTAATTTTTATGAAAAGATCATTTCTTATAATAATACTTTTTTTAAGCCTTTTCACATCATGCAATAAAATAATGGACACAGAGCCATTGGATTCATATACTGAAGATGCTGTATGGAGCAATTATGATTTGGCTGAAGGATATATATTCAACTGTTATGCAAATTGTATTGGTTATATCTATTCCTGGGAGTGGGATGCTATGACGAAAAGCGTAAAATTGCACCCTTGGGGCGGAAGTTATGTTTCTGAAAAAACAGAGCAAATTGATCGATATACAGATGAAGGTTGGAACCAGTTCAGTAATATACGCAGTGTAAATATGATTCTGAAAAAAGTTCCTGATGCAGGCTTTACAGAGTTGGAATCAAATACGTTGTTAGGAGAAGGATATTTTTTAAGGGCTTCTATTTATTCATATTTGGTATTCCGTTTTGGAGGCGTGCAAATTATTAAAAATGTTTTAACAACAGACAGTTCTTTTAGTATTCCCCGATCCAGTCTTAAAGAGACATATGATTTTGTATTATCAGATTTGGATAGTGCAGTGGAAAGATTGCCTGCTGAAAATGAGAGAGGCAGGGCAAACAAAGCTGCGGCATACGCGTTGAAAATGAGGATTGCCCTGCAGGCTGGTGCATACCTGAATGATAATAGTTATTATGAGCAGGTTAAAAGTTCAGGCGAGTCCCTTTTTGCCTTAGGCCAATATAGTCTGGATGATTATTCCAACTTATTCAATGAGTATAGTACAGCAATTGCTTCTTCAGAGAATATACTGGTTTATGAAAGATTAAGTACCAATACATATTTTTATGGCACACCTATGCAATCGCTTGTTCCAAATGCTGATAATTTAACTTCTAAATTGAGCGATGCAGCTCTTGCCAAATATCCGCTAGAGGAATCTTTTGAGGGTTGGATGTATTATGCACCAACTCAAGATTTGGTTGACGACTATCTGGTTACGGATGCAGACGGACAAGAAAAAGAATGGGATAAAACAAGTTATATAACTACCGGGCAAAATGTATACGAGAAGATGTATAAAAACAGGGATAAAAGGTTTTATGCTTCGATAGTGTACGATAGTACTCAATTATATAATAATTGGGTTTATCTGCGGGCAGATGGGAATGTTTCCTCTTCCATATCTCCTTTATACGGAGGCAGTATTAATGGCGGTGGTTCTGAAACAGGGTATTTGTTCAGAAAATACGTGTATGAAGGAACTAAACTCTGGTATTCAGACCCAACTGATTTTTGTTACAGTGTTTTGCGCCTTGGCGAGGCGTATCTTAATTATGCAGAAGCCTGCATAAAATTGGGAGACGAGGCTACCGCAAGAGAATATATTACAAAAACATATCAAAAGCATGGCGGATTTTCTAATTCAATTACTTCATCTGGTGATGAATTGTGGAATGATTATAAAAGAGAAAGGCATGTGGAAATGATTTTGGAAACGGGAGACAGTTATTGGTCTCTGTTGAGATGGGGCATGCAAGGTTCAGGCGGTTTGAAAGAGGGCTATGCTAATAGTGCAGCTAGCATAACCGAACTAAATGGGTATCTTCATGGCATCGCTATTACAGCTGACGGAAAATCTTATTCCGTATTTGAAGCAACAGAAAAAAACGGATTGG
>NZ_JASGEX010000153.1:0-20726 GCF_047606085.1 Parafilimonas sp. | reverse complement strand
TCATACGCGGCACTACCGCTCGGTGAGACACCGACCGGTAGCGGGTTCTGCAGGTGGGTGGTGACGCCATAACCGTCAACTTAAGCCCTTTGGGCTTAAGTTGACGGTTATGGCGTCACCACCCACCTGCAGAACCCGCTACCGGTCGGTGTCTCACCGAGCGGTAGTGCCGCGTATGAAGCGAAAATTTGAAATGCGCCCAAATAATCTTACTTAATTATTTTTCTTATCTTATTGGCATTCTCAATTAATTCAGTTAAAAACTGCACATTCTCTTTTTCAAGGCTGGCCTTAAATTTCCTTAATTGTGTAATGTGCTCATTCAGTACATCCAAAACGTTTTCTTTGTTCTGCATAAACACAGGCACCCACATGGAAGCTGCGCTTTTTGCAAGCCGCACGGTGCTTTCAAAACCACCGCCGGATAATTCAAAAATGGCTTCTTCTTCCTTTTCTTTTTCCAATACCGTATTGGCTAAGGCGAATGATGTTATATGCGAAATATGGCTTACATAGGCCGCATGCACATCGTGGTTTTCTGAATCCATAAATACGATGTTCATGCCCAGCAGGCGGTAAATATTTTCAAGTATTTTGGCAGCGTTTTCGTCCGATCTTTCCACATCGCAAATTACACAGGCACGGCCCGCGAAGGCGCCATGCACAGCGGCTTCCGGCCCGCTGTATTCCGTTCCCCACATGGGATGCGTTGATACGAAGCGTTTGCGCATGGGGTGATCTTTGATTGCTTCGCTCAAGGCAAATTTGGTTGAGCCGGCGTCTGCAACAATTTGTTTATCGTTAATCATATCCAATATCTCCAGCACTACCGGGATGGTAACATTAACAGGTATCGCAACATACACGAATTCGCTTTTCTGCACCGCTTCTTTTAATGGCAGCGTTTCATCAATTATACCAAGTTCCAGGGCGCGTTGTGCCGTGCCATCTGTTTTGCTTACGCCTATAATGTGCTTTGCAAGCTGTTTTTCTTTCAGGGCTAACGCAAACGAACCGCTTATTAAACCAACCCCAACGATGGTCACGGTATTAAAAGGCCCATCTCTAAGAGAAGCCTGTGCCTCTTCGTGATTAATTTCGTTTTTCATAAAATCTTAAGCTACTGTATTAATAAATTAATTTAGAAACATTTATTATTTTGTGTTGCTATAATTCATTGAGATGTCAACCCAAATAAAGCTAAGCAAAAAAGATATTCAATATCTGGAACAACAAAAACAATCCGCTAAATTGAATTTACGCAAATACAATCGTATAAATATATTGTTGCTGTTGAACAAAGGCAAAAAGAATGCAGAGATTGAAGATTTTTTGGATGTAGCCCGGATAACTATCTGGCGCATAAAGAAGCGTTATCAGGAACAAGGAATAGAAAAGGCACCGGAAGAAGAAGCACGTCCTGGCCAGCCTGTTAAATACACAGTGGGGCATGAAACGGAATTGGCGGCGCTGGTGTGCGGCCCCAGTCCTGAAGGGAGAAAGCGTTGGACAATACGATTACTTACAGAAGAAGTAAAGGGCAAGCCGGGATTTGAGACAGTGAATAGAGAAACAATAAGGCTGGCACTAAAAAAATGAATGTAAGCCCTGGCTAAAGAGAATGTGGTGCATACAGCAAATACCACCCCAATACAGGGAACGCATGTATCGCCCGCTGGATTTGTATAAAGCCGCAAATGACCCGAAACATCCGGTAGTTTGCATGGATGAAAAAAGTAAACAATTGTTAGCCGGCAACCGTAAGCCTGGAAAAATACGATTACGAATACAAAAGAGATGGCACATGCAATATATTTATGGCAATAAGCCCTAAAGATGGAATACGCTATACCAGGGTTACTGACACAAGAAAAAAACAGGATTTTACCCCTGTCAACTGCTCAGCTATTATAAGTTTACAAGTTCGCAGGTTCACTTGTTTACGGGTTTATTCCTAATTCCCAACTCCTGCTTTGTTATCCTTTCAATTGCTTCGCCTAATTTTTCTTCTGTGGCGCACAAACTTATTCTTATATAATCATTGCCGCTATTGCCAAAAATACCGCCTGGTGTAATGAATACATTGTTTTCATACAAAACTTTGTCGCTTAATATCCCACCTGCACCTAAAGGATGTTTTGAAAGCTCCTCTGCCGGGCGGAGCGGGGAGGTCGTCTTTGCCCACATAAACATGCCTGCCTGCTGCTTTGAATAAACACAGTTTAATGCATCAAGCAATTCATACACTTTCTCTCTTCTTTTTTTATAAACGGCATTAATGCTTTCGTACCAGTCTTTTCCTAACAATAAGGCTTTTGCGGCAGCTAACTGCACCGGTAAAAACATGCCGCTGTCCATATTGCTTTTAAAGCGCAGCACTTCATTTATTCTTTCTTTATCGCCGCATAAAACCCCCACACGCCAGCCGGCCATATTTTGCGCCTTGCTTAAAGAATTTAATTCGAGCGCAACTTCTCTGGCGCCATCCACGCTTAAAATACTTAAAGGTTCATCATTCAAAATAAAGCTGTAAGGGTTATCGTGGCAAATAAGCATATTATGCTTTCTGCCAAAAGCAACCAACTGTTCAAAAATCTTTGCTGAAGCCGGCTGGCCTGTGGGCATGTGCGGATAGTTTGCCCAAAGCCCCTTAATTCCTTTAGGACAGAAGGAAGCCGCCTGCTTCACCAGTTCTTCCAGTTGGTTAAAATCGGGCTCATAATTATTTTCTTCTTTTAAATCATAATATAAGGGTGTGGCGCCTGAAAGCTTTACAGCGCTGGCATACGTGGGATAACCCGGGTTGGGAACAAGCACGGCGCAGCCTTCTTCAAAATAGGCCATGCAGATATGCATAATGCCTTCTTTGCTGCCAATAAGCGGCAACACTTCTGTTTCTGCATCTATACCGGCCTTATACCATGCTTTATACCAGTGGGCAAAAGCATGGCGCAAAACAGGCGAACCTTTATAGTTTTGGTACCCATGTACATTCGGCTTTGCACTTTCTTCCTGCAATGTTTTAATTACATCCGGGTGCGGCGGCATATCGGGGCTGCCTATGCCAAGATTAATGATATTTTTTCCCTGTTTGTTCAGCGAATCAATTTCCCTTAATTTTTGCGAGAAATAATATTCGTTCACACTGTTTAAGCGTGCCGCGGTAGTGATCATAATTTATTTTAGTTTGCCGTTTTTGTAAACGCCATAAATCTTTAAGTACTCAGTGGCAGGCTTCATCATTTCTATCACTTTTTCAAATTGCGAAAACTGCTCAAATTCCAGGTCTGCATGAAAACTATACCTGAAATTGCTGCCCGGGATAGGAAAGCTCTGAAGCTTGCTGAGGTTAACCTCCGTTTCTGCGATTCTGGTAAGCACTTTTGCCAGGCTGCCTTTTGAATGGTCTGTATGAAAATTTACCGATGCTTTATTTGCGTTTTGCACAGGCCCGGCAAAATCTGCATGCTGCAACACAAGAAAGCGGGTATAATTATTTTTTAATGTATGAATGTGCGGCGCAATGATTTTAAGATCAAACAGCTCTGCTGCCAGCCTGCTTGCAATGGCGGCAATATGTTTGCTTTTATGCTGGTAAATATGTTTTGCGCTCAGTGCGGTATCTTCCGTTTCAATCAGCTTCCAGTTATAATTATCCAGGAAGGTTAAGCATTGCTGTAATGCCATGGGGTGGGAGTGCACTTCTTTTATATCTTCCAGTTCTACATGCTTGTTCACCATCAGGTTCTGGTCAATTTGCAAATATACTTCGCCTATTATAGCCAGATTGCTTTTCTGAAGAAGATTATAATTGGGCAAAATGCTTCCGGCGATAGAATTTTCAATGGCCATTACCGCCCTGGTGTTTTCATTTTTAACGGAGGCTTTTTTTATTAGCTCATTAAAGGTGGAACAAGGGTTTACCTGTATCTCTTTCCCTAAAAATTTAATAGCAGCAGTTTGGTGAAAACTGCCTTCATAACCCTGGATATACACTTCATTTTTCATTCGTACAAGTTTGTTTTTTCAATGGTCTCATGCCTGTCCCGAACTTGCTTCGGGAGAACCTCGCTATGCACATTCCCCTGTGTGAGGAAAAATCATCATGCTCGGTTTCATTCGTGCAAGTTTATTTTTTAAATGGCCTTATGCCTGTCCCGAACTTACTTCGGGAGAACGCCCCGACATACATTTCCCTGTTTGTGAAAATTTTACGTGGTCGTTTCATAATAAAAAATCCCGGCCTTTGTAGCCGGGATCTATAAATGTATTTGCATGCACCTACTACCCGGCTGTTTCTTTAAAATAAAAGAAGCAGAACAAAGTATATGTGCCAGATTTTTGCATTGCGGGACACAAAAGTAACAGTAAGAAATTATCCGTCATAATTTTCAGGCAGAAATATTTTATCATTTTTTAAGGGGGTTGCTTATGGGCCCGGGCCTGAAAAGGGTAAAAGAAAAAAGCCCTTCCGTGGAAACGGAACGGCCTCTAACGATTGCTTGCCATATGAAAAAAATGTATGCTAAACAAACCCCGGCGCAAGCATGCCGGCAACCTCAATACAACTGCCACATTGTTTAGCTGCCAGAATTAATTAGTGTTTTGTAGTATCCACAGAAGCTGAATCAACTTTGGTTGTGTCAGGAGCTGCTGTTAAAGATGTATCCGGAGCGGCAACAGATGAATCAGGCGCTACTGTAGCTGTAGAATCTTCAGATGTAGTGCTTGAACCGCTGTTGCAGGCTGCGAAAGTACCGATAGCTAAAACGATCAATAATTTTTTCATGTGTTTGTGTTTTTTGTGACGTAATATTTTGTTTTAATACTAAAATGCAAAAGAGGTAACCCGGTGTTTAAATTTTTTTTTCTCAAAACTTAAAATAATTTTTGGGTTACTTTTACTCTTATCAAGGTATTAAAATCACACAAGGCGTGAAGGGCGATCCGAACGAACAATTATTATTAAAAGCACTGGCAAACAACGATTCTAAAGCCGCAGAAACCATATATAAAGACAATTTTAACATGGTTCTTGCCTTTATTATTAACAACAACGGAACTTACGACGAAGCGAGGGACATTTTTCAGGAGGCTATGATAACACTTTATCAAAAGGCTAAATCTGAGTCGTTCGTGCTTACCAGCCAGATTAAAACTTACATTTATTCAGTAAGCCGCAGGCTTTGGTTAAAGCGCCTTCAGCAATTAGGCAAAACAGCCAATGGTATTGAAAATTTTGAATCAATACAGGTTGATGATGATATAGAAATACATGAAAGGAGAGAAGCTGAACTTGGCATAATGGACAGGGCGCTGAACAGTTTGGGGGAACCCTGTAAAAGTTTGCTTGAGGCATTTTATATAGAGAAAAAGAGCATGGACCAGATTGCATCGTTGTTTGGTTATACCAATGCCGATAACGCAAAAAACCAGAAATATAAATGCCTGATGCGTTTAAAAAAATTATTCTTTTCCCAGTATAATATAGGTGAGTGATGGAAGACATACTTTTACTTAATTCAATAGAGCGCTACCTGGAAGGCCGCATGCTTCCGGACGAAAAAAAGTTTTTTGAAGAACTGCGCGCAGGCAACCCTGCCATTGACCAGATGGTGGTAGAGCACAAATTGTTTCTGCACCAGATGGATGAATATGCCGGTGTAAAACATTTTAAAGATTCGCTGCATACCATTCATTCGAAATTGTCTTTAACCGGCGAAATCAGGAACCGTGAAGAACCGGAAGGCGTAAAGGGCAAGGTGGTGCAGTTATGGCATCGCTATAAAAAGGTTACAGCCATTGCTGCTTCCATTGCCTGTATTACAGCTTTATTTATCAGTGCACTGGCTATGTATTTTTCTCCGGCAGCCAATAATAAAAGCCAGTTGGAGCGCCTGAAAAGGGATATTGCTGATTTACGCAGATCACAAATGCAAACAAATAATACGCTTAAAGAAGTGGCCGAGCCGAAAATTCCCAAAGGCGCCATTGTAAAATCGGGCGGCACTGCTTTCCTAATTGATGGAAAAGGTTTTCTGGTAACCAATGCCCATGTATTGGATGGAAGTGGCGCTATCGCTACAGACAAAGACGGGCATGAGTATAAATCAAAGATTATTTCTGTAGATCATGCGAAAGATTTAGCTGTTTTGCAGATTGTTGATAACGATTATAAAGCAGTAAAAAATCTGCCTTATTCCATTCGCCGCAGCCAGCCGGCTTTGGGTGAAGAGCTTTTTACACTCGGTTATCCCCGCGATGAGATCGTTTATAACATGGGTTATCTAAGCGCCAGGACCGGTTATGAGGGCGACACTTCGAGCTGCCAGCTTTCATTAACCGCAAACCCCGGCAATTCAGGCGCGCCTGTATTCAGTAAGAATGGGGAAATTGTAGGTATCATTACAACAAGGCAATCGCAAACAGAAGATGTTGTTTTCGCCCTTAAGGCAAATAATATTTACAGGATGATTGATAGCTTAAAAACAGATGACACCTCACTCAGGAAAATAAAACTTCCCTCCAGCACATCTTTAAAAAATATAGACAGGGTGGGACAGGTAAAGAAAGCGGAAGACTGTGTTTTCCTGATCAAGACATACAAGTAAGTAAAATAAATGATAGAACTGATAATTAAAATCCCGCTTTTGGCGGGATTTTAATTTTATATGCCTGAAGGCATGGGCCTGCCCCTGGATATTTCTTTAATCAATATCAAGATTTTATTTCCATAAGTTATCAGGGTATTCTCCTTTTTCTACAAGGTGTGTAACGGATGCTTTTACTACAGGCGCATCTTCTTTATATGTTACGCCAAACCATTTTGCAGATGTTGTAATTACTTCCACACGCCCTTTGCCCGATTTAATAAAATAATCGGTCATCGTAGGAATTAAAAATTCTGCTTTAAGGCTTTGGCTGTTTTTATCAAGGAACTCCTGAAATTGTTCTTCGCACAAATCAATAATGCCTGGCCCATAACAAAAAAAATTCATGCTCACTTTTGTAGAGCCTGGCAATTCAGTAAGCCTGCCTTCTTCATCTTCATAAACAATAAGGCTTTCTTTCTTATAAATTTTAAGGCATTCTTTAACGCCCGTCATTTCATTTTTGTCATTTTCTGAGATTACGCCGCGGCTTACACTTCCATGGTCGCTTAATGTGTTGGGCAATTCATAAGCAATTAAAGCGTAGGTTTTTTCATTGCAGCGGGTTTGTAAAAAATCAAATGCTTTTCTAAAAGAGTCTTTACCATAAAAATCGTCTGCATTAATTAAGGCAAAGGGTTCTTTTACCTTGCCTTTGCAACAAAGCACGGCATGTGCGGTACCCCAGGGTTTCACTCTTTCGGGATTGATGCTGTGCCCTTCAGTGAAACTGGTAAGCTCCTGGTAAACATAGTCAACCTCAATCCGGCCTTTCAATTTAGGTTCTACAATGTTTTTGAAATTTTCTGCAAAATCCTTCCGAATAATAAAAACCACTCTCGTAAAGCCGGCTTCGATGGCATCATATATGGAATATTCCATTATGGTTTCGCCGGATGGCCCAAACCCTTCTATTTGTTTCATGCTTCCGTAACGACTTGCCATACCGGCTGCTAAAATCACCAATGTTGATTGCATAGATATTGATTTTATTTAGGGCTGCGAAACTAATAAATTCAACCTGAATTAAACTATTGGTTTATGCAGGATGCACATTTTTGTGCGCGCTTTCTGTATTTGCCCAGCAATCAGCCATTGCATCCCGGCCGGTTTAAATATTTAAGATATTTTTTGCATTCTACATTTTAATTAATTTAATTTGTGGCAGCTATTATCTTGAAGAAGTTTGCAACCATATTATTGCTCCTGCTTTTAGCGTTCAACTTTGTTGGATACAGGTTATTATTTTCCTTTCTTGAGAAGAAGGCAGATCATACAATTGCTGAGCAGATTGACAGCGATAGGTATAATGATGCCGACCTCATCATGCTCACTGTTCCGCTCTCCATGCCTTACATACAGGATTCAAAAGACTTTGAAAGAAAAGATGGCGAGATAACATTGAATGGTAAGGTGTATCATTATGTAGAACAAAAAATTTCGCAGGGTAACCTGGTTTTAATGTGCCTTCCTGATGAGGAAAAAACACATTTAAGAACTGCACAGGAAGATTTTTTCCGGCTTGCCAATGAATTGCAAAATAATACTTCCTCAAAAAAGCCTGGCGAGCATGGCCAGGTGATGAAACTTTCCATAAGCGATTACGAGGAAATGCAGACTTCCGTTGCAGGGTTTACCCCTGGCCCCATCATAAAATTATTTTCTGTTTATGCAGACCATGCCTTATTAAAAGGCGAAGGCGCTTTGCCAGAACATCCTCCTGAAGCTTAATTGTTTTCCCATTTATTGTAGCAATAGCTATAGGCATTGCTTGTATTACGATACGGCAGGTAACTGCCGTATGCGTGTACATTGCATATAAATAGTTATTCGGTTACAATCTTATGAAGTTAACCGGATGAGCGCTTATTAATAAATGGTGCAGAACAGGAGGATCAATACGGATTTATACAATCATAATACAAGCAAACAGACGCTGCCAGTCCTGGCAGTGTAATTTTTAAAACTATTGATAAGCAAAAAATATG
This sequence comes from Parafilimonas sp., assembly GCF_047606085.1. Taxonomy (GTDB): domain Bacteria; phylum Bacteroidota; class Bacteroidia; order Chitinophagales; family Chitinophagaceae; genus Parafilimonas. The sequence continues at coordinate 12,088 of NZ_JASGEX010000153.1, read as the reverse complement.
TATGGCGCATATACAATTAAACGATGATAATTTGCCAGGCATAATTGGCCTGATGCATTACAGCCCTGAAACAGCAAAGCCTTTAAATGAATTGGCTGAAGTGTTATTGGTGAGTGATAACAGCTTAACACGCGGTGAAAGAGAGTTGATAGCTTCTTCTGTTTCCTATTGGAATGATTGCCATTTCTGCCACACATCGCATGGCGCTGCTGCCGCAGCCCTGCTGGAAAAACCGGTGTCTCTGATAGCTGATATTAAGAATGGGTTACAGCAAACAGACGTTTCTTCCAAAATGCGTGCTTTGCTCGATATAGCGAGGCAGGTGCAAAAAGGCGGCAGGCATGTAACCACAGCGCATATAGATAAAGCGCGGGAAGCAGGTGCAACGGATAAAGAAATGCATGATACTGTTTTAATAGCGGCAGCTTTTTGCATGTATAACCGTTATGTGGATGGCCTGGCAACATGGGCGCCTGATACAGATGAAGCATTTATGCATATAGGCGAGATGCTTGCAGAAAAAGGATATGTGGCCGTAACGCCGGCAGAAACTGAATAAAGATTTAATCATAATACAAGCAAACTGGCCCCGTTATTCTTAACGGGGCAAATTTTAGTAGCTGGTTGATAAATGAGATGCAAAAAAACCTGTTGCATAAATACAGGCTTACTATTTATGCAGGTTCAATCTTTTGATTTTGGTGATGGATGTTTGTTACAAACAATAGTTGCCATGCAGCATAAAGCTGAGTTGAATTGATTTTGGAAATTGAACTGATTTGCAAGCCTGCAGAAATTAATTACTGCATAATGGTTTTGTAACCATCCGGTTGCGTTAAAAGAAAGTAAAATGGTGAATGGCGTGAATCGTGAAAACGTGAAAGCCCGTAGCTGTAATGTGCGTGAAGGGTTGTCAATAATGAATGCCGGATGATGCGTGTCATGAAAATTGGTAAAGTAATGAGTGAGGCTTGTAGCTTGCAGATGAACAACTCCCTATCCACCACTCCTCACTATTTCATGCCGCCCAATTGCATTACAATATCCCATTCCTCATCGGTAACAGGCTGAACAGATAATCTTCCCAAACGCACCAATGCCATATTTTTTAAACGGTCATCATTTTTTACCTGGGATAAGGTGACGGGCTGTTTTAATTTTTTTACAGGCTTTAGATCAACAACCACCCAGTTGGTATCATTGGTTGTGGGGTCCTGGTAAGCTTCTTTCGTCACTTTGGCAATGCCCACTATTTCGGTACCTTCATTGCTGTGGTAAAACAACACTTCATCGCCTTTTTTCATGGCTTTTAAATTATTGCGCGCAGCGTAGTTGCGAACACCATCCCAGAACGTTTGCATGTCTTTTACAAGCTGATCCCAGCTATATTTAAAAGGTTCTGATTTTACAAGCCAGTAAGCCATATAGTAATTTTGGGTGGATGATAGTTGTTTTGTAAGTGGTCAGTTTGTGCAGCAGGCTACTCATAATTTGTTTAAGCATGCCTGCAAACTGCCTTTCCAGTCTTTTAGCTGAATGTTGAAAGTGTTTACAATTTTCGATTTATCAAATACAGAATAAGCCGGGCGCTTTGCCGGTGTTGGATAAGCCGATGTTGGGATAGGGTTAACTGTGCAATCCAGTTGTTGTATATCCCTTATGGCCATTGCAAAATCATACCACGAAATATTGCCTTCGTTGCTGAAATGGTAAATGCCAGGGAAGCTATTATCTGTGAGCTGTGAGCTGTGCGTATCCTCTTTATTCACCGCTGCCCACTCACTATTCACAATTTGCAGAATTGCTTCCGCCAGATCTTTTGCATAAGTAGGCGAACCAAACTGATCGCCTACCACATTAATTTCTCTGCGTTCTTTCATTAAGCGGATCATCGTTTTTACAAAGTTGGCGCCGTAAGCGCTATACACCCACGAGGTGCGTATAACAATGGTTTGCGGGTTATTGTTTAAGGCAAGCTGTTCACCCGTTAACTTGGTATAACCATAATAATTAACAGGGTCGGTTTTATCGTCTGTTTTATAAGGCTGTACGCCTTTTCCGTCAAAAACATAATCGGTGGAAATATGAATGAGCTTTGTGTTATGCTGCCGGCATTGTTTTGCAATATTGCCCACAGCTTCCGCATTTATTTTGTATGCATTTTCCTGGTCTGTTTCTGCCTTATCAACGGCAGTATAAGCTGCACAGTTGATAAAAAAAACAGGTTTGTATTTTTCAAATGCGGCTTGTAAAACAGCTTCGTCAGTAATGTCCAAATCATTTCTGCCTGTAAAAACAAATTGAAATTTTTGTTTTGCAGGCAGGTCTTTTAATTCACTGCCAAGCTGTCCTTCCCTTCCTGAAACTAAAATGTGGCCCATGCAATTATTCTTTTATTAAATTGTTTTTATGATTAGGGGAAGCGTATTGAAACTTATTTCTGCTTTGTAAATTCTTTTGGCAGCTTATACCATTCTTCGCTTGATAATGCTTTAAAGTATTCGTACGTTTTCTTCAGCCCTTCAGCGCGGTCAACCCTGGGTTCCCAGCCTAAAATGTTTTTGGCTTTTGTAATATCGGGCTGGCGCTGTTTGGGATCGTCCGCCGGTAATGGCTTATATGAGATTTTCACGCTTGCACCTGTGAGCTTTAAAATTTCTTCAGCAAAATCTTTCAGGGAAATTTCGTTGGGATTGCCAATGTTTACCGGCATTGCATAATCGCTTAACAATAAACGGTAAATGCCTTCAATCAAATCATCCACATAACAGAAAGAACGTGTTTGGCTGCCATCGCCAAATACCGTTAAGTCTTCACCGCGCAGGGCCTGGCCAATAAATGCCGGCAAGGCGCGGCCGTCGTTCAGCCGCATGCGGGGGCCATACGTGTTGAAGATGCGCACTATTCTTGTTTCAACATTGTGATAAGTATGGTAAGCCATGGTGATGGCTTCCTGGAAACGTTTGGCTTCGTCATATACGCCACGCGGGCCTACCGGGTTTACATTGCCCCAGTATTCTTCTGTTTGCGGATGTACCAGCGGGTCTCCATACACTTCGCTCGTAGAGGCTACCAGTATCCTTGCTTTTTTATCTTTTGCCAAACCCAAACAGTTGTGTGTGCCAAGCGAGCCCACTTTTAATGTTTGAATGGGTATTTTTAAATAATCAATGGGGCTTGCCGGCGAGGCAAAATGCAAAATGTAATCGAGATGGCCTGGCACATGAATGAACTTGGTAACATCGTGATGATAGTATTCAAATTCTTTTAAAGGAAAAAGATGTTCAATGTTCTTTATATCCCCTGTTATAAGGTTATCCATTGCTACAACATGATACCCTTCTTTTATAAAACGGTCGCACAAATGCGATCCTAAAAAACCAGCGGCGCCCGTAATCAGAATTCTTTTGCTCATAGTATTTTTTATTTATGTTTTGGCGTTGATGGTGGTGCAACGGTAAGTAAATATGTTATAAAATCAATTAAAGTATGCCAGCATATTTTCTGTTATATATTTCAGTTGTGCTTCATCTAATTCGGGGTGCATAGGCAATGAAATTACACGTTCCGTCAGCCAATCTGTAACCGGCAAATCGTATTCAAAGCCGCCAAAGGTCTCAAACATTTTTTGCCTGTGGCCGGGTACAGGATAATAGATCATATTTGGGATTTTTTTCTCTGAAAGATAAGCGCCCAGTTCATCGCGCAAACCTTTTTTATCGCTGTCTAAAATGATCGTGTACTGATGAAACACATGCCTGTTGTTCCTTGCCCGGAACGGTGTTTTAATTACAGCATGACTGGCAAATGCGGCATCATAATAATCCGCCACTTTTATGCGTGCATTAATATTGGCATCAAGATGCTGCAGCCTTATGTTTAAGATAGCGGCCTGAATGGTATCAAGCCTTGAGTTGCAGCCAACCACATCATGATAATACCGTTTGCTCTGGCCATGATTCGCAATCATCGTGAGCTTTTGCGCCAAAGCATCATCATTCGTGAAGATAGCGCCGCCATCGCCGTAAGCACCCAGGTTTTTTGCAGGATAGAATGATGTTGTTCCAATTGTTCCGATTGTGCCTGCTTTTTTGCGGCTGCCGTCTTTGAAATAATAATCGCCGCCGATAGATTGTGCGTTGTCTTCTATTACAAACAGGTTATGCGTTTCAGCTACCTGCATTACTGCTTCCATATCGCAGCTTTGCCCGTATAAATGCACGGGCACAATGGCCTTTGTTTTTGGCGTGATGGCTCTGTGCAAACTGTCAATATCAATATTAAAAGTTTGCTTGTCTGCTTCCACAAAAACAGGTTTTAAGCCAAGTAAGGCTACTACTTCTGTTGTGGCAATATATGTGAAGGAAGGTGTAATAACTTCATCGCCGGGCTGCAGGCCTAAAGCCATCATGGCAATTTGCAGGGCATCTGTACCGTTTGCACAGGGAATAACATGCTTTACGTTTAAATAGCCTGCCAGCGCCCTGCTGAATTCCTGCACAGGCCTGCCATTTATGAACGCGGCGCTTTCTATAACGTCAATTACAGCCGTATCAATTTCTTTTTTTAAACGCTGATACTCTGTTTTGAGATCAACCATTTGTATAGCACGCATGAAAAAAGTTTGCGGGCAAAAGTAGGGAAAGTTAGGGAGTATGTTTTTCGCAGTTTTGCAAGTTGTAGAATACACAAAATTTCATGGATATTTAAAATAGTTTATTAGCCTGATTCTTACTTCTAATTGGTATTACATAACATTTTATCGTTCTTCACGCCCTGTTTTGCAACAGAATGAGAAAGAAAATTTATTATTAAAATAACATGGTCCATTACATCCGGAGAACAGGTTATATTACCTTGCACTTTTCCAACCAAACAGTATGCATGCTGCGCAGCCAAGGTTATTTCATATAAGCGAAACCAGCTCGATAGATATTTTTATACCAAGACCTTCACCATCATATCTTGACAACGTACACGGAGATGTTGTTTTTGCCGTTTCTGAAAAATTATTGCATAACTATTTATTGCCGAGAGATTGCCCCAGGGTTACTTACTATGCAGATGAAAAAACCACCCAGCAGGACAGAGATATTTTTCTTGTTCAGAGCAATACAAAGTTTGTAGTGGCTATTGAAGCAGCATGGCTAAGCGCTGCGCAGCATACTGCTATTTTTTGTTACGAATTGCCTGCTGATAATTTTAAACTTGCAGATGCCTGCGCAGGTTACTTCGTTTCTTATGTTCCGGTAAACCCCCTTTCTGTTACCTGCATCGGCAACCCGCTTAAAGCATTGCTCCAAAGGGGTAATATTGAGTTAAGGGTAATGCCATCGCTTCAAACGCTTTCAATAAAAGTGGCTGCATCCAGTTTAGCTTTTTCTATTATCCGTATGCGTAATGCAGTGGATAAAGAAAATAATAAAACGTAACATGCTCTTTATAATTCGTTCACACAGGGTTGTTATTTTTATAAGTAACTCTGTTGTGGCTATGTTAAGTACCATTATTATTACTTGTATTATTGTTCAGACTTGTATTGCAATGTACCTGTTGGTCATCAGCGGGATGAAGGATGATTTTGACAAAAACATTTTTATAATGGTGATGATTGTTTTACTGCACCTTTCTACCAAATTTTTTGTGCTGGTTATTTTGCAGAATAATTTTTTGTATAACCAAATTGCAACAGGGTTTGGGCTTTCTTACGGGCCTATGCTGTTAATTAGTTTTTATTCGGCAAAACATAAGAAGATAAGCGGCACCGCAAAGTTACTGCACCTGCTGCCTTTTGCAGCTTTTTCTCTTGTATATATATTTCTTGTGGCGGGTATTTTAGCAAATAAAGTTGCCAGCTCATTTATTTTTTCTTACACTGAATATTATGTATTGCTGGTAGTGACTTCATTAATTATTTATCCGGGTTATGTATTAAAGGAATTGCAGCAAGCCAAAGAAAAAAACAATAAAGCATTTTGGCTGATAAAAAGAGTTGCTTTTATTATGATTGCAGCAATATCGTTAGCCATTTTTCTGAAAGTAGCCCGTTATTATTTTATTTTGTTACCCGATGTTGATATTCGCCTTTTCACATATATTATTTTTTCGATTATTCCCATATTGGTGCTACAATACAGAATGAGCACCAGGCCAATAATAAATTATACAATTGTTACAGAAAATACAATCGTTCCACAAAAAGCGGAACCTGCTGTTATAAATACAGAAAACACCAAAGAAACCGAAGTTGCCACTGCCAATACGGCTCCAAATAAAAGGGAGAAAAGGTATAATAAATCCGCCTTAAATATTGATGCTATGCAGGCTTATGAAAAGCAACTGCTTGCTTTTATGGCGAAAACCAAGATATACCTTGAGCCCGAATTATCTTTAGAAATGCTTGCAACCAAAACAAATATTCCCAAACACCATATTACGCAGTTGCTAAACGAGCATATTAAAAAGAATTTCTATCAGTTTGTGAATGAATACAGAATTGAAGAAGCCAAAAAAAGAATCAATACTTCAAAAAGCGATGTACCTATTTTATCCTTGGCATACGATTGCGGTTTTAATTCCAAGTCTTCTTTCAACAATTACTTTAAAAAAATAACCGGTTTAACACCCACAGAATACAAAGAAAATAAGCTGGTTAGCTGAAAGTTATTAAGTTACTACGGAAAATCAGGAAAAACAATTCCGTTCAAAATATTATAGCATCATACGCTTAACATTTTGTGCTGCAATGTTTTTCATTCCCTGGGCCTTTGTTAACAATTGCATCACTTTTAAGTAATATGCCGTTAATGTTTTAAGTTATTGATTATTAGCATGCTATTTTATTCGAACGTTCTTCCCACATAATAAATACGCCTTATTGTTTCGCCCATACGGCTGCGTCGTGTTGCTTCATCACTTCATTCAGATTTGCATATCGTCAATTGTTATAACAGCACACACATTTTTTCATTATTCAAAAAAATCAATTAACCAAAGCAAATAAAAAAGCATGAAATCAAAATTAACACGCTTGAGTTGCTTCATTGTATTGCTTGGCTTTTTATTTACAGGCAATGCTTTGTTTGCGCAGCAAAAAACAGTTTCAGGAAAAATCACTTCCATTGCCGACGGCAGCCCGTTGGCAAGTGTAACAGTACAGTTAAAAGGCACTGATTTATTCACCACATCCGATGAAAACGGAAATTATTCCTTAACACTCACAAAACCAGGAAATATTCTTGTATTTTCTTTTATAGGTTATACCACTGTAGAACAGCCCATTACCGGCGATGTAGTGAATGTTACTTTAACAGGCCAAACCCAGGCGCTCAACACGGTTGTAGTAACAGCTTTAGGCATCAGAAGAGCAGAGCGAACCCTGGGTTACAGTGTGCAGAGTGTAAAAGGCTCAGACCTCACCAAAGCCCGTGAAGTAAGCGCCCTGGCTGGTTTGGTTGGAAAGATTGCAGGCGTATCCGTAGGGCCTTCTGCAGAAATGGTGGGCAGGCCGCAGGTGGTATTGCGCGGCAACCGCGACATTATGTACGTAGTGGATGGCATTCCTGTTAATTCGGATGGTTGGAACATTAATCCGGATGATGTGGAATCCTATACCATTTTAAAAGGGCCAAACGCCGCAGCCTTATATGGTTTTAGAGGTCAGAACGGCGCTATTGTTATCACTACCAGAAGAGGTTCGAAAAATGCACAGGGGGGCAGAGGATGGGAAGTAACCCTGAATACCAGCAATATGCTGGAAACTGGTTTTATAGCCAGGCCGCATGCACAGACTGTGTACGGTCGTGGCAACAACTATCTGTATGAATTTGCGGTAGGAAATAGTTATACATACGGCACCACGGGAACAGATGCGTTGTATGATAATACACAACGTCTGGCTATCTGGGGGCCTAAAATGGATGGTCAGTTGATAAAGCAGTATAACAGCCCTTATGACGAGGCAACAGGTGTAAGAACACCCACGGCTTATACGGTAAAAAACACGGACAACCTAAAAACGTTTTTAGAATCAGGCTTCCTGTCCACCACCAACATTTCGGCATCGTCAGGCGGGGATAATTACGATATTCGTATGTCCTATTCCCACACTTACCAAAAAGGGATGGTGCCCAATACCAAGCTGAATATAGATAACCTGAATATCCTCACCTCATATAAATTCAGCAGAAAACTGAGCGCTGAAGCTAACCTGAATTTTAATGAACAATATACGCCCAACATTCCGGACGTTACGTATGGCCCTAACAGTATCATTTACGAGTTCGGCGTATATGGTAATGCCGCTTATGATGTAAGGGATTTGAAAAATTACTGGACAGCACCCACCGGCGTTACTAACCTGATGCAGTATTCTGAAAATTATGGTCGGGATAACAACCCATATTTCCAGGCATACAACTGGTTGCGCGGGCATTATAAAACAGACGTGTATGGTTATATTAAATTAAATTATCAGTTTAATAAAGACCTGAGCCTGAGCCTGAGAACACAGGTTACTACATGGAATCAGGACAGAACGGAAAAAGTGCCTGTATCAACAGTATTGAATACGTATTTGCCCACAGGCTGGTACACCTTTGGCAGTTATAACGGGGATTTTAGGGAAGATAAACGTAATTCCCTTGAAAATAACACTGATTTATTATTGACATATAATACGCAGTTAAGCAAGAACTGGAGACTGTCTGCTTTATTAGGCGGTGGCTGGCGGTCTTTCAGGTTTAACTCTACATGGGCTACCACGCAAAACCTTTCCATTCCCTGGGTATATGATTTTCAGAATTCGAAAGGTTCGGTATATAGTTACAGCTTCAATTCAAACATGATGGTATATAGCGGTTATTACAGCGTGGATTTAGGATATAGCAAATACGTTAACGTAACTGCTACCGGCCGAGTGGATAACCTGTCAACACTGGCAAAAGACAACCGCACGTTTTTCTATCCTTCCGTATCATTAAGCTCTGTACTATCAGACTATATCAAAATGCCGGATGCCATAAGCCTGCTCAAATTGCGTGCATCTTATGCGGATGTAAAAAGCGGTCTTACACAGGCCACTATACAAACGGCTTATTATATGTCCACAGGCAAGACTACTAATTCCGGGTTAATTGGCTATGGCGATGAATTAACGACTTCTTATGATGGGCCTTCTTACGGTAACCAAACAGGGTATTCTTCCACCACTTACTACAATGGAACGCCTTCTGTAAGTTATTCTACTTCCATCGCTAATTCCAGCCTGAAACCGGCGGATAACAAATCCTATGAAGGCGGTATAGACCTGCGTTTGTTTCGCAACCGTGTTGGTATCAGCGCTACATACTTTGTAAGCGATGCAGGCCCGCAGATATACAGTTTAGCAGTAGCTCCTTCCACCGGTTATTATACCCGGAATGTAAACGGTATTACCACAGAGAAAAAAGGATGGGAATTGCAGTTAAATGCTTCACCGGTTAAAAATCCGGATGGTTTTAGCTGGGATGTTGCCATCAACTGGTCCACCTACAAAGAAAGACTGAAAAAGATATATGGCGAAGAAACCGGTCTTACGCTAAATAATCATGTTTATTATGTAGGCGACCGTATGGACGCTTATTATGGCGGTGGTTTTGTGCGTACTACTGACGGGCAGATTGTTTATGCCTCTTCCGGGCTGCCAATGACAAATCCGGGAACTTCTTTGAGCGATAAGAAATTTCTTGGGTACATGAACCCTGATTTCAGTTTCGGCTTTACCAATACCTTTAGCTATAAAAGTTTCAGCCTCGGCTTCCAGTTTGATGGGCGTATAGGCGGTAAAATTTACGATCGTATATATATCCAGATGGTTAATGGCGGTACAGCTCCCGAATCTGTAAAAGGCAAATTAGGTGCAGCCAGGCTGCAGGAATGGGAAAGCACCGATGAAGGCACCGTAGCACCAACTGCTGCTTATGTGGGCGATGGCGTAGTTCCCAATACTACTACAGGCATGGTTATAGAAAATGGTGTTATCACCAATTCGTCTGATTTTACATTTACAACCAACACAAAAGCTGTTACCGTGCAGAACTATATGTCTAACGGTATTTCCGGAAGCAGTGGTATGGATGAATATTATATGATTAGCCGTAGCTATGCAAAACTGCGTGAAGTAACGCTTAGCTATACCTTCCCGGCTTCCGGGCTGAAAAATAGTTTTATCAAAGGCGCTTCTATTTCTTTGGTAGGCCGCAACCTGCTGTATTTTGCGGCCCGCAAAGACTTTGACATAGACCAGTACGCCAGTGGTTACAATTTTGCAGATAACTCGCTTACCGGCACATCCTCTACCGGCCTGCAAAGCCCTACAACCAGAAGGTTTGGTGTAAACATCAATTTTATATTTTAATTCATTCTTAATAAAATACTATAGCAATGAAAATTAGAAATATTTTAATAGGATTGTCCTTGGTTTTGGTGGTCTTGGCCGGCTGCCAGAAAGGTGACCTTACTACAAACCCAAATGCGGGAAACAGCGCTTCTGCCACATTGCTGTTAAACGCCATTACAGTACGCCTGGCCAATGGCGGCGGTTATACTACGAGTGAAACCGGTTCGGTTTCGGAAGCCTTAATGGGCGGAATTTATAAATATGACCAATACTATTTGTCCAACTATTCCTATTACTGGGGCACCAATACATACACATGGTCTTATTCCGCCACACAGTACGACATGCTGAAATATGTAATCTTGCTGGAAGAGCAGGCCGCAGTACAATATCCGTCTTCACCCACTACTAATATTTATGCCGGATTGGCTAAATTTTTCCGTGCTTACTCCTATATATGGTTTGCAGAACGGGTGGGCGATATTCCGGCTTCAGAAGCAGGGGATGAAAATAACAAGCAGCCTGCGTTTGATACACAGAAAGAAGTGTATGCCACAAGCCTTTCCCTTCTCGATAGCGCCAATACCATCATTGGCAACCTTATAGCAGGCGGAGCTGTTACCGGCAGCACTGTAGTAGATGCGTCCGGCGATATTTTTGGGTTAACATATTTACAGTGGCAAAAAATAATCAATGCATATACCATCAGGACGTTGATTTCCCTGAGTAAAAGAGCGGATGATAATACAGACCTCAATATTCAATCACAATTTGCAGCTATTGTTAATGATCCTTCGGGCCACCCGCTGCCTACTTCCAATTCAGACAATTTGGTGTATGAGTACAATTCGGTAAACACACATCCCTTGTATGCTAATGCTTATAACCAGTATATTAATGTTTGCAAAACCTATTTGGATATAACCACGGCCAATGAAGACCCGCGCACTTTTGCAGTAGCTACGCCGGCGCCTGCACAAATTTCGGCAGGAAAAGATGTGTCCGATTTTACCGCTTATGTGGGTGCCGACGCTAACACAGGGCTTGGAGATATAAGCAGCAACTCTACAGCCGGCGCATATTCATTCCTGAATTACAACAGGTATTTCACTTCTTCCACCGGCGCCAATGCAGAACCATATATATTGATTGGTTATCCTGAATTATGCTTCAATATAGCAGAAGGCATTAATCGCGGATGGGCTTCCGGTGATGCAGAAAGCTGGTACGATGCAGGCATTGATGCTTCCCTGTCTCTTTATGATATAACAGACGGCGAATCGTTGACTATAGCTGATAAATCCGGCACAACGCTTGGCACCGTTACCGTGGATTTAACAACTTTCAAAAGCAATATAGCTTATCAGGGTGGAAGCACAGGTCTTACACAGATATTGGAACAGAAATATGTAGCTATGTTCCTCAATTCCAACTGGCAGGCATATTATAACTGGCGCCGCACCGGCGTGCCCTCATTTTCAGAAGGAGGGGAAGGCATTGGTACTTCCGACAATGAGATTCCACGCCGGTGGGAATACCCCAGTGCAGAACAAACAGAAAATGCAACCAATTACCAATCTGCTATACAGTCGCAGTTCAGCGGTACAGATGATGTAATGTTAGATACATGGCTAACAGAAGACTAAAATTCTGTAATTAACGGTATTTGCCGGTTAATATGAATAGTAAATGAACACCGGTAAATACCGT
>NZ_JASGEX010000152.1:0-15386 GCF_047606085.1 Parafilimonas sp. | reverse complement strand
GCACACACCCACTAAAAAAACATTCAGAGAAACTGTAGAAGACACCATGAAAGAAATTCAAAGAAAAATAACACTTGTGAAAGCCTTTTTTAATGAACCAAATGTCGCCTATCCTAAGTAATAGTTAGTAAAGTTAAGATCAAGGTTCAAAAGGCGAAGAATTATTAGCACAAAAGCTTAATCATGGCGGTGAACGGATGTGTTGAAATATCATCCGTTCTTGAACTTTTGGTACTTTTCTTTCAAGAGAAAAGTACAGGAAGAAATCGTTGTTATCAGAGAGTAAAGAAAGTAACAAAAAGATAAAACGAAAACCATTCGTTTCCCAATCTGTTGATCCACACCAATCAAAAAATATTATCCATCTAATTCCGGTTTGTGAAGACGCAAACCGGTAGTAATCTTTAAACTGCGTGCAATACCCATTCAACAAACTTTCCCTGCCTATTCGCCGCACTGGCAGGAAAGCTATGCAGAAACGGGGCACCTGGGATGCATCCGCTCATAAGTTTCACTTTATATAAAGCTTATTTTGCCTTACTTTGCCGGCATACAATTGGCCGGGTGTTTGATGTTATGAAAATCGCAATAAAACATTTTCTTGTTATACTGGTTGCCTGTTTTGCTTTTACTGCGGCAAAAGCAGGCGATACTATTATTGTGCATAAAGATGCAAGGGTTGACCTGCTGGCCGAAAAACAGGCTGCTATTAATAAGGTAACCTCAAAAATGACGGCAGATGGTTTATTCAGGGGTTACAGGCTGCAGGTTTTAAACACCCGTAGCCGCGATGATGCTTTTAAATTAAAAGCCACATTGCTTGAAAATTTTCCTGACCAGAAAGCGTATGTTTCGTACCAGTCGCCTTATTTTAAAGTGCGTATAGGCAATTTTGTGCAGCGGGCAGATGCGGAAAATTTTAAAAAACAATTAAGCTTATATATATCCAATCCTGCTTATGTTGTTGATGATGTGATTGAATACATTCCACAGGCCGGACAGTTTCAATAAAGCAGATGTATGCTTCCTCAAACAATAAAAGAATTAACCAAACAATATGCGCCAGTGATGCTTGAAATAAGGCGTCATTTGCATGCGCACCCTGAATTAAGTTTCCAGGAATTTAAAACCAGTGAATATATTGGCGAACAGTTAAAGCAGTGGAATATATCTTTTGAAAGGGTGGCAGGCACCGGGCTTGTAGCCCTGCTGGAAGGCAAAAAGCCTTCATCGCGCATCATTGCATTGAGGGCCGATATAGATGCGCTGCCTATTACCGAAGAAAATGAGGTGCCGTATAAATCGCAGAATAATGGCGTTATGCATGCCTGCGGTCATGATGTGCATACCACCTGCCTGCTTGGCGCCACAAAGATTTTAAATGAGTTGCGCAGCGAATGGCAAGGCGCCGTTAAAATTATTTTTCAGCCAGGCGAGGAAAAAAATCCCGGCGGCGCCAGCATCATGATAAAAGAAGGCGTGCTGGAAAACCCAAAGCCGCAAGCCATTCTTGCCATGCATGTGCACCCGGGATTGCCAACCGGCAGGCTGAGCTTTCGCGGCGGCCTTATTATGGCAAGCGCCGATGAAATTTATATAACCATTAAAGGCAAGGGCGGGCATGCCGCATCGCCCCACTTAACCGCTGATACCATTTTAATTGCATCGCAGATAGTGGTAAGCCTGCAGCAGGTTGTAAGCCGCAATGCCAACCCGTTTACGCCTTCTGTATTATCCATTTGCAGCTTCAATGGCGGGTTTACAACCAATGTAATTCCTTCGGAGGTAAAGCTGATGGGCACATTCAGAACCATGGATGAAACCTGGCGTTATAAAGCGCATGCGCTTATCAGGAAGCAGGTAGTTGAAATTGCGGAAGCCATGGGCGCCGAAGCAGAAGTATTGATTGATGTGGGTTATCCGGCTGTATATAGCAATGAGGCGATTACAGAAAAAGCAAGTATGCTGGCGAAAGAATATTTTGGCGCTGAAAATATTGAAGAAACGGAAATACGCATGGGCGCTGAAGATTTTGGTTTCTATGCGCAAAAGATACCCGCCTGTTTTTACAGGGTTGGTGTGCGCAACGAGCACAAAGGAATTGTGCATAATGTGCACACGCCAAAGTTTAATGTAGATGAAGAAGCGCTGCAAAACGGCGCCGGCATAATGGCCTGGCTTGGCATGAATTTGCAGCCTTAATTCAGTTAGCTTTGCAAATACGGTACAATTTTTTATATTGATTAATCATCTGAACCGGTAATACTATGATAGGACGACTTCTCAGCCACATAGGAAAATATCTTTTAATGTTAAAGGGGATGTTTACCAGGCCTGAAAACTTTAAAATGTACTGGAAGGAATTTATGCACCAGGCTGCTGAAATAGGTATTGGATCTTTGCCCATCGTTGCCATTATTTCCATATTTCTTGGCGCTGTAACCACCGTGCAAACAGCCTACCAGTTGGTAAGCCCGTTAATTCCCAAGGCAACCATCTCTCAAATAACAAGAGATACCATTATACTCGAACTATCCCCAACGCTGGTGTGTATTGTGCTTGCCGGTGTTGTAGGCAGTAAGATTGCAAGTGAGCTGGGCAACATGCGTGTGAGCGAGCAGATTGATGCGCTTGAAATTATGGGCATTAATACCCGCAATTACCTCATTTTCCCTAAAGTGCTGGGCGCTTTGCTGGTTATCCCTGCATTAATTGTTATTTCTATGACACTGGCAATCTGGGGTGGCCGCGTTGGCGGCAGCATGTCCGGCATTCTTTCAGCAGAAACATTCGATGTGGGATTAAGGCAAAGCCTTAATCTCGGCAATATACCTTTTGCCATGTATAAGGCATATACATTCGCCTTTATCATCAGCACCATCGGCGCTTATTATGGCTACTATGTAAAAGGTGGTTCTTTTGAAATCGGCCGCGCCAGCACCACGGCTGTAATAGTAAGCTGTATATTAATCCTTTTGGCCGATTACCTGCTGGCAGCCCTGCTTCTTTAAAGCAATACGAATATTGTTGTTTTATTAAAAAGAATATTCAATAATCAACAACTCAATACGCAATGTTCAATTGCAAACATTCGCAAATTGTTTATTGAATATTTCCAATAAACCTTGGATAACAACATTGGTTACAGTATATAAATTATGACAGGAAGTAACAAACAATGCAATCACCCAAAAAATTAATTTTGGAATTATAATCATCAATCGTTTTATATTTGCAGCCCAATGAATAATCTTTCTTCCATGTGTTGTTGTATGTGTAACATATCTTTTAGGAGAAGGATATTCTATTGTAATTAACAACAGGAATAAACGAATAAAAAAAAGCCTTCTCTATAACCAGGGAAGGCTTTTTTTATTGGCAACAACCACACTAAACAAAACAGGTATGACCGTAGAACAAATAACCGACAGGATCAAAATCTATAAACAACTTGGGCTAAAGCTGTTTACCACTTCTTCTTTTCAAACACACAGCACTGTATTGCTGCATATTTTAAGTAAAACCGATAACAGCATACCGGTTTATTTCATTCACACAGGCTACCATTTTCCGGAAACATTAAGCTACCGTGATGAGATTGCGAGGCTGTTTGGCTTAAACCTGGTTAATGTTTATTCTGCAACCGCCAAAATAAACCAGCGCGATGCGAACAACAGGTTATTATTCGCCAGCGATCCGGACCTGTGTTGCCATTTAAACAAAGTAGTTCCGCTGGAGCCCATTCTTGCACAATACGATGTTTGGATAAATGGCGTGCGTGCAGACCAGGGCGAGGTGCGCAAGAATTTTAAGGTGGAAGAAAAAGCCAGGCTTGGCACCATACGCTTTCATCCTATGCTTGACTGGACGAGCAAGATGATATATGATTACCTGCGCGAACATAAAATACCGCATCATCCGCTTGAAGACAAAGGCTACTTCAGCATTGGCTGCGAGCCATGCACCCGCAAGTGGGATCTTAATAATATGGACGGAAGAAATGGCCGGTGGTTCGGCCTTAAAAAAACCGAATGCGGATTGAATACAGAGCTCGTGGAAAAATAATCATTCCTGATCTTTTTAAAGCTATCAATAACAACAATAAGAATTTAAATGAATGTACTTATTACTGGCGGCGCCGGCTACATAGGCACCGAACTGGTTTACACGCTTGGAGAATTACCAGAAGTTGAAAACATAATTGTGTATGATAATTTAAGCCGCGGCAACTATAACCTCTTCATCGGCCATAAACCCACTTCACCAAAAGTTAAGTTTATACCGGGTGAAATTCTTGATTCACGCAAGCTGCGCAGCACTTTAAAAAACGTGGATGTGGTGCTTCATCTGGCTGCAAAAGTTACAACGCCATTTGCCAATACAGACGGGCATATTTATGAGCAAACCAATCACTGGGGAACAGCGGAGCTTGCTTATGCACTGGAAGAAAGCAATGTAAAGCAACTGGTATTTTTAAGCAGCACGGGCGTTTACGGCAATACCGTAACGCCTGCCACGGAAGCATCAGAAACGCAGCCGGATAATTTTTATTCAATATCGAAGCTTCGCGCAGAGCGGCATATAAAACGCCTGGAAGATAAAATTAAGACCATCGTCATACGCCTCGGTAATGTGTATGGGTACAGCAAAAGCATGCGCTTTGATGCGGTAATAAACCGCTTTATGTTCGATGCGCATTTTACAAACCGCATCACCATAAACGGAACGGGCAGCCAGCACCGGTCTTTTATACATATCAATAAAACCACTGCAGTGCTAGCCAGGTTATTAACGACCGATGTTCCTGCAGGCACTTATAACCTTTCAGATAAAACATTAAGCATTCTTGATATTGTAGATGTAATGAAGAATGTATATGAAGACCTGGAATCATTCTTCATTAACCAGAATTATACCGGCCCAAACCTGGAAGTGGAAAGGCAGTCAAAGCTGCTTGAATACATATCACTGCCCGAAAGCGATCTGGAAGACGAACTGAAAGAATTCAGGTCAAGGTTTACGTTTTATTCTGTATAAACCAGGGTGCAGATGAATGGCGCTTTACTTTGCCATCATTTCAGCCTCTTTTAGGTTATCGCTTTCAATATTGCCATCGCGCAGGCGCACAATGCGTTTGGCATATTCAGCAATATCTTCTTCATGCGTAACCAAAACAACGGTGTTGCCGGCGGCCTGTATCTGGCCAAATATTTCCATTACTTCTGCCGAGGTTTTGGTATCAAGGTTGCCTGTAGGTTCATCTGCGAGCAATAAGGAGGGGTTGTTTACCAGCGCCCTGGCAATGGCCACGCGCTGAATTTGACCGCCACTCATTTCATTGGGTTTATGATGGCTTCTTTCTTCCAGCCCCACTTTTTGAAGCGCCAGCATGGCCCTTTCTGTGCGTTCTTTTTTGCTTATGCCGGCATATATTAAAGGCAATGCCACGTTTTCTGCGGCGGTTAAACGCGGCAATAAATTAAACTGCTGGAACACGAAGCCTATTTCGGTGTTGCGCACTTCTGCGAGGTCATCATCCGGCATTTTGCTTACATCTTTTCCATTCAGGATATATTGCCCCGAGGTGGGCGTATCAAGGCAGCCGAGAATATTCATCAGGGTGCTCTTGCCGCTGCCGCTCGGCCCCATCAATGCCACATATTCATTGCGCTCAATAGTAAGCATAATGCCTTTTAATACTTCGATGGAATTATGGCCCATGAAATATGTTTTGCGAATGTGCTGAAGTTCTATAACCGGCTGCATAACTACGCTGTTTCTTTTTTAATGACCTTTGGCACTTTAATAAAACCGCCGCCGGAAACCGGGACATTCAGCAGGGCTTCTTCTTTTGTAATGGTTTGCCTTACCTCATCTTCCCGCAATACATTTACCGCTTCTGTTATATGCAATAAGGGCGCTGTACCGGAAGTGTCAACTTCTTTCAGCTTTTCTACAAACCCTATCATGCTTTCCAGGTCGCTTTTCAGTTCCTTTTTTTCTTCTTCAGAAAATTTTAGCTTTGCGAGAACTGCAAGACGATCAATCATTTCAGACGTAATTTCCATCCGGCAAAAATATAGTTTGTGGTTGAGCTAAACAGTTTAAAATGGTAGAAACGGTTAAAATCCGGTTTGGATTAAATTGCAGAAAAAAAACCAAATATTTATATTGCAAACTTAAAATCCTTCTATGCTAAGGGAGACCGTTCGCATATTTGTGGTTGACGACGATGAGATATACGCTGCCAAATTAGCTTATTATTTATCGCTTAACCCGGAATTTGAGGTTAAGAAATTTTACACTGCCAAATCACTGAATGCGTCGCTGCACGAAAAACCGGATATCATCACGCTTGATTATTTTATGCCTGATATAAAGGGTGATTCTTTGCTTATGCAGATAAGAGAAGTATCGCCTGAAACGCAGGTGATTATTATTTCAGGACAGGAAGATATACAGGTTGCCATTGATCTTTTTAAAAAAGGCGTTCATGATTACATTGTAAAAGATGCCGGTACGGAGCAAAGGCTCTGGATGGCCATTCAAAACCTGAAAGAAAATTTTGCGCTTAAAAAAGAAGTGGAAAATTTAAAGCAGCAGGTAGAGCGCAAATACAATTTCCAGAATATAATCATCGGCAACAGCAGTGCTATCAAGAAAGTTTTTAATCTTATGGAAAAAGCGGCTGCCACCAATATTACCGTTTCCATTACCGGTGAAACAGGAACGGGCAAGGAACTGGTGGCAAAAGCCATTCATTTTAATTCTGAGAGAAAGAAGCACCCGTTCGTTCCGGTAAATGTGGCGGCCATACCCAAAGATTTGCTGGAGAGCGAATTATTTGGGCATGAGAAAGGTTCGTTTACCGGCGCAGCCAACCGGCGCATAGGCAAGTTTGAAGAGGCACATAACGGCACATTATTTCTCGATGAAATTGGAGAAATGGATATAAATTTGCAGGCGAAACTATTACGTGCCCTTCAGGAAAAAGAAATTACCCGCATTGGCAGTAATGAAATTGTGAAAACTAACGTCCGTATCATCGTGGCCACACACCGTAATTTAAAAGAAGAAATCATAAAAGGAAACTTCAGGGAAGACCTCTATTACCGCCTGTTGGGCCTGCCTGTTGCCTTGCCGCCGCTACGCGAGCGTGATAATGATATTTTACTGATAGCCAAGCATTTTACTGAACAGTTTTGCAAAGAAAACGGGCTTGGGAAAAAATTACTGTCGCTCGATGCCAAACAAAAGCTTCTGACCTACACTTTCCCCGGGAATATAAGAGAGATAAAATCCATTATAGAGCTGGCTTGTGTGATGGCCGATGGGGAAGAAATAAGCGCAGATGACTTGCAAATACATTTTACGCCTGTGAAAGTAAACCATTCTAAAAATGGTAATTATACTTTAAAGGAATATACCATTAAATTAATTCAACAGTACCTTGATGAATATGATTATGATGTATTGAAAGTAGCCGGCAAATTAGATGTTGGCAAATCAACCATATACAGAATGATCAATAATTACGGGCTGAAAACCGAAAAACGAAAAAACAATGCCTGATGTAGAAAAACTGTATGACACGGCACTTTTAATTCGCACCCACAATGCCGACGAAGAATTTGTAAAATTCATGGCTTCCCTTTTTGTGCAGCACATGCCGGAAAGCAACGCCGGCCTTGAAAAGGCCTGTGCAGAAAGCAACTGGGAAAAAGTTTACTTTTTCGCACATAAAATGAAAGCCAGTATTGACCTCTTTAACCTGGAACCGGTTAAAGACCTTATCCGTAAAGTGGAACAGCGTGCCCTGAAGTTTACACAAACCGATCTTATTCGAAAAGATGTTACATTCATATCCGGTTATATCGGACAATGCATTGCCGCCATGAAGATGGAATTTGAGCTGGAGTAAGCTCTTTGCAACGTGCTCTCTGTTTTACGCAACTCCCTTTTAATGCCTTCCCGTTAGCTTGTGCCGATGGCATACCTGCCATGAATGATACATCATTGCAACGGGTAATAATTTTTTTCGTGGCCGGAAGTTTAAAAAATAATAATCTTTGATGCATTGGATTAAATGCATAAGATGAATACTAACGAATTTTCCGGGCATGCTGCCATAGTTACGGGTGCCGGGCAGGGCATTGGTTTTGAAATAGCAAGGCAGCTCTGTATAAAGGGTGCATCTGTTTTAATAAACGACATTAATGAAGCGCTGGTTAATGATGCTGCTGCAAAAATCGCCAGGCACGGCAATTGTATTGGGTTGGCCGGCGATGCTGCTGACCCGGCCTTTATTCAATCAATGGTGGATAAAGCAGCAAATGAATTTGGCAGGCTCACCATTGCCATTGCCAATGCCGGCATTACTTTATTCGGCGATTTTTTTGAATACAAACCGCAGCATTTGCAGGCGGTAATGAACCTTAATATTGGCGGCAGCTTTTTGCTTGCCCAGGCTGCGGCCAGGCAAATGAAACTGCAAAACAGCGGCGGCAGCGTTTTGCTCATGTCTTCTGTAACGGGGCACCAGGCGCATAAAAACCTGGCAGCTTACGGCATTACAAAAGCGGCGCTTGAAATGCTCGCAAAAACTTTGGTGATTGAATTATCGCCACATAATATTTCGATCAATGCCATTGCCCCCGGCGCTACCCTTACCGAGCGCACAAGTGAAGACAAGGATTATGTAAACACCTGGAGCCGCATTACGCCAATGGGCAAACCTGCAACGGTTGAAGATATTGCCAATGCGGCGTTGTTCATGGTTTCGCCAGCATCAAGGCATATAACCGGGCAAAGCTTGATTATTGATGGCGGATGGACGAGCGTAAGCCCTTCGCCGTATTGATGAATCAGTATAGTTTTGTTTTAAATTTTTAATAAATATGCTCAGATTAGACAACAAAATTGCCATTGTAACCGGCGGCGGAAGCGGCATAGGAAAGGCTATTTCAAAATTGTTTGCACAGCAGGGCGCCACCGTTTGCATAATTGATATTAATGAAGACAGTAAAACTGTGGCGGATGAAATAAATGCAGCAAAAGGCAAATCGTTTTTTTACAAATGCAATATTTCCAGCCAGGCTGATGTAAAGGATGCGGTTGCCGCTATTATACAACAACATGCAATTATTGATATTGTAGTAAACAATGCGGGCATAGCGCATGTGGGCACAGCCGAAAATACATCGGCGGAAGATTTTGAGCGGTTATTAAACGTAAATATAAAAGGCGTGTATAATTGCCTGCATGAAGTAATTCCGTTTATGAAACAAAAAGGCGGCAGCATTGTGAACATGGCTTCTGTGGCGGCGTTGGTTGGCCTGGTTGACCGTTTTGCCTATTCCGCCACCAAGGGCGCTGTATATGCCATGACGCTTTCTGTGGCGAAAGATTATTTGCCTTATAACATACGCTGCAACAGTATTTCTCCCGGCCGCGTGCATACGCCTTTTGTGGATGGTTTTCTGGCGAAAAATTACCCGGGCAAAGAAGCGGAGATGTTTGACAAGCTTTCCAAAACGCAACCTATCGGCCGCATGGGCAGGCCGGATGAGATTGCACAACTTGCTTTATACCTATGCAGCAACGAAGCATCGTTTATAACCGGCTGTGATTATCCGATTGATGGCGGCTTTGTAAAGCTGAACACGTAGCTCTATTGAAAGTTCACGAGTTTACAAGTTCCAACAGTTCACAAGTTAACCGCATAAACAGCGTAACATTCAACTTTAAACCTTAAACTTTAAACAACAGGTGAACCCGTGAACTATTGAACCTTATCTAACCTTCCTCCCCTTCCATTTATATGTACCGAACGTGCCAAGCCAGCCGGAAATAACGGTATATAAAATGTGGAAAGGCTGCATAAGAACAAATAAAAACAGGAGCCGCTGCAAGGAATAAAATCTTGAGACTTTATACATAAAAGGCATTTCAAGCAATGCCTTGGCAAGAATAAATGACAACCATATTAAAAATAATTGCGGCCTGAAAAAACAGGCAATAAATAATATCCCTAAAAAAAGGTTTACAAAATAAACCAGCAGCAATACCCGGAAAACACGCTTGTCTTTATAGCTGGTGGCCTTGCTCGCCCAGCGTATGCGCTGGTTTAAAAAGCTTTTAAGATCGGGCATGGGCGGCGTGGTTACAATAACCTCATCGCTGAATAAGTAGCCGATATTTTCGGGATACTTCATTTTTATTTTATGCATCAGCAGCATATCATCGCCACTGGCAATATGATCGGCATTTTTAAAACCATCCACTTCATAAAAAACTGTTTTTTTATAGGCGAGATTAGCGCCATTGCACATGCTGTGCGCGCCTGCATAAACCGATGCCGCCGTTATGCCCTGCAGGCTTAGAAAATCAAGGCATTGAAAAATATCAAGAAAAGAATTATTGCAGGTAAACATTACAGGCGCAGCCACAAAAACGCGGTTGTTTTTCTGAATATAAGCGTTGAATAAATGCAGCCAGCCTTTCGGCACAATACAATCTGCATCGGTTGTAATAATCCATTCATGCTTACTTTGTGCAATGGCCAGTTCAATCGCTCTTTTCTTATAGGAATTAATGGTTTCGGTAATTATCTTTTTTAAGCTGATGATATGAATGTTTGCATACTTCGCCTGTAACCGATGAACAATTTCAGGCGTCCGGTCTGTTGAAAAATCATCCGCCACGATTATCTCAAATAGATTTTCAGGGTAATTATTATTGAGGATGGAACGAATGCAGTTTTCAATATTATCTTCTTCGTTGCGTGCCGGGATAATAACCGTAAACCCTGTTGCCGGCTTTAATACGGCGGCCTTAAAAACCTTCAGTTTACCAAACCAATACAAATAAAGGTTTATGAGTAAAAGATAAAGGCAAAGAAGCAGGGCAGTGATGTAAATGAAATATGTAAGCAACTGCATATAGCCCGCAAAGAAAACTACAATCAGCCATTCAGCAATGCAGCAATTTCATTTGCATATTTTTCTTTCATCATCTGGTGGCCTGCATGTATGATTTTTATACTGGTATTTTTTGCCTGCCTGAAGACAGCAGCACGCTTGCTGAGGATGATACGATCATATTCGCCAAATAAAAAATTCAGTTGAATATTATTTTCATCACACAATTGTTTTATATGCTGAAGATTGGGCTTAAACCTGCGCATAAACGTCCAGCGCTTATACAAAAGCATCCTTTCCTCCTCTTCATCCAGATAATAATGTATAAATTTTACAATGCTTTTATTAAGCAGGTTTAGTTTGTCAGCTACATTCACCGCTTTAAAAAACCAGCCGGGGTGGTTCATCGTGTAGGCAAAAGCTTTGTTGCCAAAACGCGTTTGTGTTGTCAGCCAGTACCAGGTATTCTGATGCAAACCATCGGGCGCCGCCAATACAACACGTTTAATTTTACCCGGCATCTTCTCTGTTAAATGCATGGCTGCACGGCCACCCATGCTGTATGCCAGTAAGGAGAATTTTACATCATCCTGATGTATCAGCTTCATAATTGCAGCCAGGTCTTCCGGCATAAATGGAGACGCTTCGTTCCATTCCGTTTTACCGTGAAAAGGAAAATCAATGGCATATAAAGTATAAGCATCACTAAGTTTTTTATTAAGGAAAGCAAATGAATATCCGTTTTCTCCGTATCCATGGAAACAGAATAATGTTTTGGGACCATTACCAAAAACATAATAATGAATAAGAGAAGCTTTATATGCCAGGAAATGATGCTGCATGAAACGCTTTACATCTTAACAGAAAAATTTATTTTGAAACCGCTGATAATGGGCTAAAGATATATAATTTTGAAATAGTTGCATAAACAACTATTGTTGTGTCAATGATGAATTGTCGTATTTAACGTGCTTAGTGAGTGGCCAGTTGTGCGTGTGTCCTGCAAGTGCTTACTATGCACTACTGGCAACCTACACTTAACTTAACACTATATGCCGGTAAACCAGTTTAAGCGGGGAGAATTATACAGCGTTATTAACGGAATGGCCAGCACGGCTGTAGCAAGGCGGTTGCAAAAAAACCTTAGGAGTGCGGGCATTGATATTACAATAGAACAATGGACCGTATTGTATCATTTATGGAAAGAGGATTGCTTAAGCCAGCAGGAGCTCTGCAACCGCACGTATCGCGATAAGCCAAGTATAACAAGACTGGTTGATAACCTGGAAAAGCAGAAATTATTAAAACGATCATCGCATAAAAATGATAAGCGTATTAACCTTGTTTGTTTAACCGATGCCGGAAAAGCCTTGCAAAATGTAACGCTTGAACTGGCGAATCAAACTATGGACGAAGCATTGCAGGGCGTAAATAAAGATGAAATAGAAATTGTAAAACGCGTGTTGCAGCAGGTGTATGATAATTTGAAATCCCCCATCCCCTGAAGGGGGTTAAGTGCATGAAACTTTTAAAAGCAGGCATTTATGCGACGGATTGAACAGCGGGCTAAAGCGGAATAGCGGTACCTGCAGTACAAGGGAGTGATCCGCCGTGGCGGACTGCCATGAAATGCCGCAGCCTGTAACAAAAAAATATTGCGGCATTCATTGAGACAATAAAAAGATATAATGACCGAAATAAATACAAAAGCTTGTAACAAAATATTTATCAATAAAACAATCACCATGGAAGCTGTTGAAAACAAAACCATATTAAAAGGCGGCGAATGGCTTATTAAAGAAAGCAGCGCCAACGATATTTTTATTCGTGAAGACTTCAGTGAAGAGCAGCAAATGATAATGGATATGTGCATGCAGTTTGTGCAAACGGAAGTGCTGCCCATTATTGACCGTATTGATAAACTGGAGCCAGGCCTTATGCGATCGCTGCTGGTGAAAGCCGGTGAGCAGGGCTTATTAAGCACTTCTTTTCCGGAACAATATGGCGGGCTTGCCAAGGATTTTATTACATCTACCATAGTTAATGAAGGGCTGGGCAATGGCTTTTCATTTTCAGTGGCCATTGCAGCACATACGGGCATTGGCTCGCTGCCGATTTTATATTTTGGAACGGAAGATCAGAAACAAAAATATATTCCAAAGCTTGCCAGTGGTGAATTCATCGGCGCTTATGGTTTAACAGAACCAAACAGCGGCAGCGATGCGCTTGGCGCCAAAACTTCGGCACGTTTAAGTGAAGACGGGAAATATTATTTGCTGAATGGTCAGAAATGCTGGATAACCAACGGTGGTTTTGCCGATGTTTATACAGTGTTTGCCAAAGTGGATGGTGATAACCTGCCTGCCGGCAAGGCAGGATTCACCGCCTTTATTGTGGAGCGCGGTTTTAAAGGTTTTACGCAGGGCCCTGAAGAACATAAAATGGGCATTAAAGGTTCTTCCACTGTACAATTATATTTCCAGGATTGCAAAGTGCCCGTTGAAAATGTATTAGGTGAAATTGGCAAAGGCCATATCATCGCTTTTAATATTTTAAATATCGGCAGGCTGAAGTTATGTGCTGCGGCAAACGGCGGCTCTAAAAGCGCCCTCAATATGTCAGTGGAATATGCCATTAACCGCGAACAGTTTAAAACATCCATTTCCAATTTTGGCGCTATAAAAGAAAAGCTTGCCACCATGGCCATTAACCTGTGGGCGAGCGATACTGCATTATACAGAACGGCTGCGTTAATTGAAGAAAAGCGGGAAGAACTGGAAGCCTCAGGCAAAACACATGAACAGGCTTTGCTTGGCGCTGCCGAGGAATATGCCATTGAATGCGCTATATTAAAAGTGTTTGGCAGTGAAGTATTGGACCTGGTGGCCGATGAAGGCGTGCAGATACATGGCGGTAATGGTTTCAGCGATGAATACCTGATATCAAAAGCTTACCGCGACAGCCGCATCAACCGTATTTATGAAGGCACCAATGAAATTAACCGGTTACTTATTCTGGATATGACGTTAAAACGTGCCATGAAGGGAAGGCTGGATTTGATGGGCCCTGCCATGTCGGTTGCAAACGAGTTGATGAGCATTCCTGATTTTGGCGATGAAGATGAAACATTATACGATGAACAGAAAAAATATATTATCAATTTTAAGAAAGCCATTTTAATGGTGGCAGGCGCAGCTGTGCAGAAGCTGATGATGAATATAGATAAAGAGCAGGAAATACTGATGCATATTGCTGATATGGCCATTGATACCTATCATGCAGAAAACTGTTTGCTGCGACTGATAAAGCTTACGGAAAAGAATGGCGAAGCTGATGTTGCCATTTTGAAAGATATTGTTGATTGCTTTATTTATGATGCCGCCGACCGCATTAATAAAAAAGGCAAGGACGCTTTGAATGCTTTTGCCGAAGGTGATGAATTACGCATGATGCATATTGGCTTAAAAAGATTTACCAAAGTGCAGCCATATAATTCTAAAGCAGCGAAAAGAAGGATTGCGGATAAGATGATTGCGGATAAGCAGTATGCGTTTTAGGGACTTTAATAAATTAGCGCACAGAGCAAAGGAGTTAGCAGAGGAATAGAATATCTCTGTTGGCTCTGCGTTCTCTGTGCGGCAATATTGAAAATTAGCATTACACCGATGCCAGTAACACCTGCCACGCTTCATCAACCTTACCTGCATCAAGCAATTGTTTTGCATAATAATGTAATTCTGCTTCCATCTCGTCCAGGCTCACGGAATAATACTGAATGATGTTTTTCAGTTGCTCATCTTCAAACGAGGCATCAACAAAAGGTATTTCTTTTACATTGGCTAACTGTGCAAGATGATTGCCGGTTAATATTTTACTGGTGCGGATGGTTGCAGGTAAGCCATCAATGCCTATCCCTAAATCCCTTACCAGCCTTATCACTTTAAAAAGATTCGTTGCATCCACTTTACAATACCAATCGCCGCCAAGCCTTGCCACGTGCTGCAGTTTGTTTTGATCAATAGCAGAACCATCTTCAATTAAAATACTTTCATCCACATGCATGCATATAACTTCTGCGATGATTAATTGCCCGGAACCACCAATATCGCCAAGGCTTTTTATTTCAGGCACTTTGCACTCCATCTGCACTTTGGCTTCTTTAACACGAAATGGTTTTATATAAAGCGATGGTAATTTTGTAAAACCGGCTTTTATAAATTCATCTGTACCTTTTGCATATTCCGTGCTGGCAAGGTTTATCTGTTGCACCATATCATAATCACAAATATTAATAACCACTTCCGGCACCTCGCATATATTTTCGAATGTATGTTTATGCGTATTATTCCCTCCTCTTTTCACCGTTGAAAAAATTACAACAGGCGGATCGTAAGAAAAAAGATTAAAAAAGCTGAACGGGCTAAGGTTTGCATTGCCATCTTTATCAACCGTGCTTGCCAATGCAAT
>NZ_JASGEX010000151.1:0-8644 GCF_047606085.1 Parafilimonas sp. | reverse complement strand
TCAATCTGCTGAAGAATAATGCCAGCAAAAAAACAAGCATTAAAAAGAAAAGGCTGCTATCTGCCCTCAATGATGACTTTCTTGCTAAAACTGTCTTTAAAGAAAATTTTTAGATGCGTTTGCCCTGTAGCAATTGGAAGGATTAAGGCAGAAATTATGGTTTTACGGTATGAAATTCTTACAGCCCCTCATAAATGACAGCGGCGCCCTGCCCCACGCCCACGCACATAGTGGCCAGGCCATATTTCAGGTTTTTTCTTTTCATCTCGTGCAATAAAGTGGCCGAAATGCGGGAACCGCTGCAGCCGAGTGGGTGGCCAATAGCAATGGAACCGCCGTTCACATTTACTTTATTGGGGTCTAATGCCAGTTCATTTATGCATGCCAGCGACTGGGCGGCGAAGGCTTCATTCAATTCAATCAAATCCAGATCTGCCACAGCAAGGTTTGCCCTTATCAAGGCTTTTTGCGTAGCCGGCACAGGGCCAATGCCCATGATGGATGGGTCAACGCCTGCTACGCCCATGCTCACCACTCTGGCCAGGGGCTCAAGGTTAAACAGTTTAAGCGCTTCTTCGCTTGCCAGCAACAAAGCAGCAGCGCCGTCGTTTATACCGGATGAATTGCCGGCGGTCACCGTTCCGTCTTTTATAAATGCAGGTTTTAGTGCGGCCAGTTTTTCAGGCGATGTTTGCCTTGGCGGCTCGTCCTGCGAAAACCAGGTAATTAATTTATCGGCAATCATTTCAACCGCCACAATTTCATCTTCCCACTTGTTTTCTTCCAGCGCCCTGAAATATTTTTCCTGCGAGCAAAAGGCAAATTCATCCTGCGCTACACGGCTTATTTTAAATTGATAAGCTACATTCTCTGCGGTTTCGCCCATGGAATAAGGCGGGTACATTTTAGCCAGTTGCTTATTGGTAAAGCGCCAGCCGATGGTGGAATCGTGCATTTCCTGCCTGCGCTGAAACGGGCCTTCTGCTTTGGCCATTACAAACGGCGCTCTCGACATGCTTTCCACGCCGCCGGCAATGTATAACATGCCTTCACCGCACATAATGGCGCGGGCTGCATGCATAATGGAATCGAGCCCGCTGGCGCATAAACGGTTTACGGTGCACCCGGCCACGGTAACCGGCAATCCTGCCAGCAAAGCTGCCATTCTTGCCACATTGCGGTTGTCTTCGCCGGCCTGGTTGGCATCGCCGGCAATTACATCTTCTATATCCCGCGGATCAACCGGGTTGCGGTTGAGCAGAGCGGTTATCGCATGCGCCAGTAAATCGTCCGGGCGGATGGTGCTCAGCCGGCCGCCGTATTTGCCAATGGGTGTGCGCACGGCATCAACTATATAACACGCGTTCATTGTAGTTTAATAAGGCGGCAAATATAGTTTTAGGTTAAGAAAGTTAATCACAAACGGATTTCAATACGGAAACACGTTGTTTAAATTGTAAGCAAGCATGCCACAATCATCCCTCGCACTGCATCAGAGGCTTTTGCATTAATATATGCCGGCACTGATGGTGAATTGGCTCTTCGTAAAAACCAGATGTGTTGCCCTGGTTTGAGATGAATTGGTTGCCTTAAAAATAAGTTACGACCTGCCCATATTTTAAAAATGGGCGTATTTCAAATTTTCGCCTCATACGCGGCATTCCGGTCGGTGAGACGCCGACCGGTAGCGGATTCTGCAGGCGGGTGTCCACCACCTGCGAAAACTTGAAATACACCCTGTAAAAACTCTTATTATTTAAACGCTGCCCGGTAAACTATCTTTGCAAAATGATTTCTGCTCCGCAACCGAATATCCGCAATTTAAGTTTAGATGAATTGCAAAACTTTTTTGCCGAAATTGATGAAAAGAAGTTTCGGGCCACGCAGGTGTATGAATGGCTCTGGCAGAAACATGCCGGCAGTTTTGATGCAATGACCAACATCAGCAAAGATTTGCGCGCCAAACTGGCGGAAACATTTTCGCTGCCGGCATTAACCGTTAATACAACCCAATACAGCGCCGATGGTACGGTGAAGAGCCGCTTTCAAACTTTTGACCATCATTTTATTGAAGGCGTTTTAATTCCCACAGAAGACAGGAAAACGGCCTGTGTTTCTTCACAAATCGGCTGCAGTTTAAGCTGTGCTTTTTGCGCCACCGGCAAAATGGAACGAGCGCGCAATTTAACCTTTGATGAAATATTCGACCAGGTTGCTCTTATAAATGAACAATCTGAAAGAATTTATGAAAAGCGTTTAAGCAACATAGTTTTCATGGGCATGGGCGAGCCTTTGCTTAATTACGGCAATGTGCTGAAAGCGATTGATAAAATTGCTGCGGAAGACGGGCTGGGCATAAGCCCGCGCCGTATAACCGTTTCTACGGCGGGCGTGGCGAAGATGATAAAGAAACTGGGCGATGATAAAGTGCGGTTCAAACTGGCTTTGTCGCTGCACGCTGCTAACGATGCCAGGCGCAATGAAATAATGCCCATCAATGAAAGCAATAATATAAAGGCTTTGATTGAGGCGCTGAATTATTTTTATAAGCAAACCAAGAATGAGGTAACGTTTGAGTATATTTTATTCAGGAATTTTAACGATTCGCAGAAAGATGCGGAAGAACTGGTGAAAATTTACCGCCAGGTGCCTGCCGACCTCGTAAATATTATTGAGTACAACCCTATAGACGGTGCATCATTTACAAAGCCGGATGAAGAAACGATGGAAAGCTTTATGAAGTATCTTGAAAGCCATCGCGTAAACGCAAGGTTGCGCCGCAGCCGCGGAAAAGATATTGATGCCGCCTGCGGGCAACTGGCGAATAAGGATAGTTTTTGAGTATAGTTTACAAGTTCACGGGTTCACAGGTTGTTCATGCCCTGCCGTTTCGTTTTTGCACAGCAGAAATTTTACCGATATAAAAAAACTCCGCCAAAGTTTTATTTACTTTACGCCCCTTAAATAAAAGTTCAGTTTTATATAAAGCGTTATGGGTAGAATTTTTGAAGTTAGAAAGGCCACCATGTTTGCCCGCTGGGACAGGATGGCCAAGCAGTTTACACGCATAGGAAGGGAAATTGCTATTGCGGTGAAGGCCGGCGGGCCGGATGCCGCGACAAACCCGGCACTGCGCCGTTGCATGCAGAACGCCAAGAGCGTAAATATGCCTAAAGACCGAGTGGAAGCTGCTATAAAGCGGGCTATGGGCAAGGAAATGGATAACTATGAAGAGATTTTGTATGAAGGATATGCGCCGCATGGCGTGGCTTTGCTGGTGGAAACAGCAACCGATAACCATGTGCGTACTGTGGCTAATGTGAAGAGCCATTTTAATAAAGGCGGCGGCGCTTTGGGCAATAATGGCAGCGTAAGTTTCCAGTTTAAGAAGATGGGTGTGTTTAAATTAAAGCCGGAAGGTTTGAACGTGGAAGAACTGGAATTTGAGCTGATTGATTTCGGGCTGGAAGAAATGGGTGAAAGCACCGATGAAAACGGCGGCGATGTTTTAGTGCTGCGGTGCGCCTTTACCGATTTTGGAAAACTGCAGAAAGCGCTGGAAGATAAAGGCATTACGCCGCTGAGCGCAGAGCTGGAATGGATTCCGGCCACCACCGTTCCTGTTACGGAAGAACAGGCGGAAGATGTAAGTAAACTGATCGAGCGCCTTGAGCAGGATGACGATGTGAGCAAGGTGTTTCATAATATGGGATGATTTTAGCGGGTTGCCGGCAGTAAGTGCACAAATCCCGCTGTTCGCTATTCACAAATAAAACAACATGGCTTCTTTAAAAAATACATTAACCGGAACCGGCATAGCATTGGTTACGCCTTTCAGCAGCAATTTCGATATTGATTTTGATGCTTTTGAAAAAATGATACATTATGTAATTAATGGCGGCGTGGAATATATTGTGGTGCTTGGCACAACGGCGGAAGCGCCTACATTAAGCAGCGCCGAAAAGAAAGACCTTATTAAGTTTTCTTACGATGCAGTAAAAAAGCGTGTGCCGGTTGTGGTGGGCATTGGCGGTAATAATACAGCCGAACTGATGCATGACCTTGAAACCTTTCCGCTGGAAGAAGCCATTGCTGTGCTCAGCGCTTCGCCTTATTACAGCAAGCCATCGCAGGAAGGTATTTTTCAACATTATAAAACATTGGCAGAAGCATCGCCCAAACCCATTCTTTTGTACAATGTGCCGGGAAGAACCTCTAAAAATGTAGAGGCCGCTACGGTTATCCGCCTGGCGAATGAAGTGGAAAATATTGCGGGCATAAAAGAAGCCGGCGGCGATTTTGCACAATGCATAAAAATATTGCGCGATGCGCCGGAAGATTTTTTGGTTGTAAGCGGCGACGATGCTTTGGCAATGCCGCAAATTGCCTGCGGCATGCAGGGCGTAATAAGTGTGGCCGGCAATGCGTTTCCAAAAGATTTTTCAGATATGGTACGAAGCAGTTTGAAGAGCGATTTTAAAACGGCAAAGTCAATTAATGATAAGCTGGCCGGTGCTTATGAACTGATGTTTGCCGAAAATAATCCCGCCGGCGTAAAAGCATTTCTGGCGGAGATGGGGCTGATAGAAAATTATCTGCGTTTGCCACTGGTGCCACTAAGTGAAAAATATCATGCGCAGATAAAAGCTTTCATGCAGGCGTATGGAGATGATTTGAAAAAAAAGCCCGTTCAGGCGGATTGATGAACTTAAAATAATACACACACGGTTCTTATTAAAATAGCTCCACGCTCCATGTGCGCTTCCATTCTTTACCGGCAGCCAGTTTATTAATACCTTCTTTGGCTGTAAGCTGATGGTTATGGTGGATATTATCTGCGATACCGCACCAGGGCTCAAGGCACACAAAAGGTGCATCTCTGGCAGCCCAAATCCCAAAATAAGGAAATGCTTTAAAGCTGAATGTTAAGCCATGCGCATCTTTATCTGAAAATAATTTTATCTGATCGCTGCCAATGTTTTTTAATACAATCGCATCCCCGTAAAACAGGGAAGGTTTTAATGGCAGCGTTTTATCATTTAAAGTGATTTTTTCTGTATCGTCGCCGGTTAAGCCCTGGTGCAATACATAACGGTTTAATACATTATCGTTATTGAACGATAGAAAATAATCTGTGTATTGCAGCTTGTCATTCAGCGGAACTTTAAAAGCCGGGTGCCCGCCGGCAGAAAAATACATATCGCCATCGCCTGTATTAATTACCTGGTAAGTGCAGGAAAGCGATGCATCATTAATTTCATAAATAACATTAAAAATAAACGGGAAAGGATATAATGCCCATGTTGATTCATCACTCTTCAAACTAAACACAGCTTTACCTGAAGCAGATGCAGTTACCGTAAAAGTTTTGTCTCTTGCAAAGCCGTGCCTCGATAATTTATATTCTTTGTTATTGAAGATATATATACCATCTTTTAGTTCACCAATAATGGGGAACAGTACCGGCGAATGCTTGCTCCAGAATGCGGCATCAGCCTGCCATACATATTCCGTGTTATGTAAGCGGAGGCTTTGCAGTTCAGCGCCTTTTTCACTTATTGCAACAGAAAGTTTATCATTTTGCAGTTGTACCATCATTCAAAAATAAAATCATTCAGCTTATAATTGCAAAGAACATTGTTTACCTGTATAATGCCGAATGATGAACCTGCGGGAAGAATTAAATTTTAATGCCGTTTCTGTTCAGCCAATAAAAAGCAAAGCCTTTGGCTCTTCAGATATTCATGTTGATGTTTTAAGGCTTGACAAACTGCATCCTGTTGTAAGCGGCAATAAATGGTTTAAGCTGAAATATTATTTACAGCAGGCAAAGAATGTAGGCAATCATTCTGTTGCAACATTTGGCGGCGCGTTTTCAAACCATATTATTGCAACAGCCTATAGCTGCAATAAACTGAATATACAATGTACGGGTTTTATACGGGGTGAAGCGCCACAGCAATATTCGCAAACCCTGCTTGACGTCATGGCTTTAAACATGCAGCTTATATTTTTAAGCCGGGAAGCTTATAAAAATAAACAGGCGGTTATGGATGCAAACCCGTCAATGTTTTTTATACCGGAAGGCGGTTATGGCATGGAGGGCGCTAAAGGCGCGGGGGAAATGCTGCAGCTTGTTCCCGATCTTTATAAATACAACTACATAGCTTGTGCAGTTGGCACAGGAACCATGCTGGCAGGCATTGCCAACGCCGCTTTGCCACATCAGCAATGTATTGGCATAAGTGTAATGAAAAACAATGTTGGTTTGGATGAAGCTGTAAGCGCTTTGCTTCGGGATAAGGTGCAGCAAAGGCGGATGCACATTTTGCACAACTATCATTTTGGCGGTTATGCAAAATATTCACCTCAACTGGCTGCGTTTATGAAGCAGGTTGAGACAGATCAAAACCTGCCGCTTGATTTTGTTTATACGGCCAGGGCATTTTATGCTGTTTGCGATCTGGCGGAGAGAAATTTTTTCCCGCAGGGCTCAAACGTTGTTTTCATACACAGTGGCGGCCTGCAGGGCAACAGGCCGTTAAACCCTTAATCAGAACAGGGTCTTTAAAAAAATATAAGTAAGCGGCAATAAGATGGCCTTAATATATTATGCCAGGCAAGGCTTTTAACAGAGCAAAGCTTAATGCACCGGTATGGAAATATCGCTCTGTTAAAATTTTGGTGCATTCGCCCGGCATAACAGGCCGGATTATGCCTTATGAAAATTTAAATAACTACATTACTTCCTCTCGCTTATAACTTTTGTATTGGTGATAATTGTGGCCTATAAGGGAAGCGGGCCTTTTTCTGCAGATGAATACTTTAAAAGAGGCGCTGAAAACGTTAAGTAACTATATGCTTTTGCTTTACATTTACGCCCCATTAATTGTTATATGCATACAAGAAGAGGTTTTATAAAAGCATCGGGCATGGCTGGCGCTGCGGCATGGCTTTCACCAAAAAATATATTTGCCCGCAACGTATTTGATTTTGAAAGCAAACGCCCGCTGCCTGGTGCGCGCAGGTTTACCAGCGAGGCGGTAGAGGCCACGATACAGCAAATGAAGGCAAGCCTGCCAAATAAGGAACTGGGCTGGCTGTTTGAGAACTGTTTCCCCAATACGTTGGATACCACCGTTTTTTACGAAGAGCATAATGGCGTGCCGGATACCTATATTATAACCGGCGATATTGATGCCATGTGGCTGCGCGACAGCTCGGCACAGGTGCATCCTTACATACCGCTTGCTGCAAAAGATAAAAAGCTGCAGCGGTTAATAGCCGGTGTTATTAACCGCCAGGTAAAGAATATTTTGAAAGACCCTTATGCCAATGCTTTTTATAAAGATGAAAACCAGGTAAGCGAATGGAAAGACGACCTTACCGATATGAAGCCCGGCATTCATGAACGCAAGTGGGAGATTGATTCACTTTGCTTTCCCATTCGCCTGGCGTATGAATACTGGAAAACAACCGGCGATACCAGGCCATTTACAAATGACTGGAAAGAATCTATCCGCCTTACGGTTCAAACATTTACGCAGCAGCAGCGCAAACATGGCAGCGGCCCTTATAGTTTTCAGCGCAAGACCGCATGGGCAACAGATGGCGTGCCCCTGGCGGGTTATGGCTATCCTGCAAAACCTGTTGGGCTTATCTGTTCCATGTTCAGGCCAAGTGATGATGCCACCATATTCCCTTATTTAATACCCAGTAATTTCTTTGCCGTTACCTCATTAAAGCAGGCTGCGGAAATGCTGGATACTGTACTTAAAGACGCCACACTGGCCCAAAGCTGCCATGCCCTGGCAACGGAAGTGGCCGGCGCTTTAAAACAATATGCCGTTGTAGAACATGCACAGTTTGGCAAAGTGTATGCTTACGAAGTGAATGGGTTTGGCAGCTATAATTTAATGGACGACGCCAATAACCCAAGCCTGCTATCGCTGCCTTACCTGCATGCCATTGATGCCAATGATGCGGTGTATAAGCAAACAAGAAAACTGATATTATCAACAGAAAACCCATTCTTCTTTAAAGGCAAAGCGGCAGAGGGCATAGGCGGCCCGCATGCCGGCATGGATATGATATGGCCGCTGGGCATTACCATGCGCGCATTAACCGCTGCCGATGATAAAGAGATAACTGCATGCATCAGGATGCTCATTGCTTCCAATGCCGGCACCGGTTTTATGCATGAAAGCTTTTATAAAGATGACCCCTCTAAATTTACCCGTAAATGGTTTGCCTGGTCGAATACCTTGTTTGGTGAAATGATCCTGTATATGCAGGCCGCAAAACCTGCCTTGCTGAAAGCGGTGTAGCCGGTGAGATTGTATAGCGGAATCGCTTAAATGGCCAAACATCTTTATCAGGAATGATACACCAATGTCATTAACTTAAGAAAACTCAATATTCAATACACAATAATCCCCGCCTGACTGAATCAGTCGGGCAGTAATGTTCAGTTGTAAATCTTCGCGAAATGAATATTGATTATTTCGAAGATGTGCCTGCCTTAAGTTAATGACATGGGTACGCGAGGGATAAATTAGTGAATAATATTTCCTTGTCAGACCTCACCCCCAGCCCCTCCCGAATGGTCGGGACAAGTTCTCCAAAGGAGAGGGGAGCTAAAACC
>NZ_JASGEX010000150.1:0-26412 GCF_047606085.1 Parafilimonas sp. | reverse complement strand
GCCTTTCGGTATGCCGCCAATGCATTGCAAAAAAGCAACCACTGGTTAGGTGATTATTTTAGAAGAATGAAAGCCAAAGGCGGAAACAAATATGCCATCGTGGCTACTGCAAGAAAGCTGGCCATCATCTATTACAAAATGGTGCGCTATCAACAACCCTTTCAGCCATTTAATAATGACGAGTATAAAAAGAAATGCCAGAGAGCAAAAATTGCCTACTTAGAACGAACTCTGGCTAAGTTAAAAGCGGAGGTCGCTTGAGTAGTTATATAGTAGAAATATAGCAATACTTCTACGAACGGCCTTACAGCCGCAATAAAGGACTGGTTAAAGTATCATTCCTATTATGCCAACCGTATTAACTGCCAGGGGCAGGAAAGCGCTTATCAAAGAAGCATTGCACCATTGCTGAATGTTATCTCTAATCAAAAGCTGGAAATGATATTATTTTTTATGGCGACAGGTTTCACGATGTGGCCCCATATAAAGGTAATGGTAAGTTTAGAGCAGATAGCTGGCGTAATACGGTAGTCCATACAGAAGATATTCCATTAAATCCTAACGACCCGAATTCAAAGATTGTAAAGGTTTTGCCAAACGAGGATTATAACTATCTAATCAATGCTATTCCCAATGGTGGAAAGATGATGGATAAGGCTTTTAATGACAATGCGGCAAACCTTCAAAGCCTTTTATATACTGACCCCACAAGCCCGTATTATGGCAGGTCTGGAAACTCCTGTTTTATTTCAAATCAATCATATAAAATAAAATAAGTAAGTAAGTAAGCCCGCAAATCCGAATATATATTGATAATCAGGCTTTATCCATTTATGAGATATTACAAACCGCGATGTTGAATCATGTAGGTGTGCCTGGAGGGGTTTACAATAAAAATGTTATCATCTTTGCTTTCAAACTAAAACACAGTGTTTTATGTCGGATAAAATAATAATACAAAAAGGCGCGATTTATACAAAAACAGAAGCGTGCAAGGCGTTGTGCATCCGCCCAAGCTTTATGAATATGCTGAGAAAAGAAGGCCGGCTTAAATCAATCATGCTGAATGGTAAAGTTCTGTTTACCGGCGAACAGCTAATCCAATTCATCAACGAAAACGTTTCATCAACAATAAGAAAATACACCAATGGCTAAAGAATATTTTACCGCTTACAGCCCGAAGGAAATTACAGATATGTTAGCAGAGGCTATCAGAAGCGATGAGGTGCGCGATATTATAGCTAAAAAACTGAAAAGAGCAATGGCCGAAGTTTATCTGAAACCATCAGAAGTGTGTCAGTTGTTCCAGCCTTCTATCAGTAGGCAGACGTTGAGCCGTTTGGTGAAGGATGGGCTAATCCCTAAAACTGTATTGGATGGGGCGGCATACTTCAAGCTCCGCGATGTAAAAAAAGCAGTTAAATTATACAAAAAAGCTCTGCGCTAACAGAGCTAAAAAAAATTCAAACCATGGCAAATGTAGCGATAAATACTGATACAAATAATGCTAATAATCTTAAACCCGTTCCGCTTTTTGAAGGCGAGACTTTTGAAGAAGGCGAATTGCCTATCAGATTATCGAACTTTGAACATTTACGGATTACAGCAGAAAAAGATTATCCAAACAATGAGCCTGTTATAACCTGGGATGGCTGCGGTATTGCCGCGCCGGGAAACTTAACCGCTATAAGCGCACAGGCAAAAGCTGGTAAAACAGCATTCTGTAGTATGCTTATGGCTGGGGCATTAAGTATAGATGGATGTGCAAGTTTGTTTGGAGGTATTGAGATCGCAGCCAATGTTGATACAAAGGCTGTATTAAACTTCGACACGGAACAGGCTGAAGCAGATCAGCAGCACAATGTAAAAACTGTTTTAAAGCGCTTGGAGCTTGCGAATACACCGGATCATTTTCTTTCGTACAATATCCGGCAATTATCAATAGTTGATTATAAACAAACAACAGATGCTATTTGCTCAGCATCAGCAACGCATTTTGGCGGCATCTATGCCATTTTTATAGATGGTGCAGCAGATTATATTAAAGATGTTAATTCCACCGAACAGGCAACTGAAATAAGGGAATATTTCACACACTTGGCAATCCGGTATCAATGCCCTGTGATACTTGTGATACACCAAAACCCAGGCAGTACAAAAGAACGCGGCCATTTAGGCAGCGAAATACAGCGTAAGTGTTACGGCATTATAAGCATTACAAAAGAAGATGAAATAAGTATTGCCAAAACTACATTCAGCAGAAAGGCCGGTGATTTACAGTCAATACATTTTAAATACTCCATTGAAAAGGGGTATCATGTTGAAGTTGATGCACCTGCAAGCAATCAGCAAAAAAACAAGTTGAAACAGATTGAAAGCTGTATGAACGAAGTTTTAGGGCCTTTGGAGGCTTGCACCTACATGGAACTTGTAAGAAAGATCATAGCAGCTACTGCATGCAGCGAACCAACCGCTAAAAGATATATTAATGTTTCATCCGCAAATAACTGGATAATTAAAGGGCAAGATGACAGATACAGGCTTCAATCGGTATCAGTATCAACCGGTATCAAACAGTATCAAACTTGAACCGGTATCACGGTATCACGCCCTTATATATATAAGGGCGTAATGATACCGATACTGATACCGATACCTACCCAAAATGATACTAAAAACACAAATGGAACACATAAAACGATGAATTGGTTAGAACAACATACGGCACTTTTTGACAATCATTCGGCAACACAAAGCAGGGTTGCAACGATTGATGGCATCCTGCGGTATGAATTTTGGCCAAGCCTGCCGCATGTTTTCTCGATGCGAAAGCTTGATGAAGGCAGCCCGGATTATGATAACCAAAAAAGGGGGCTGAAAGCAAAGCTGCAGGGATGGACGCCGGCAGGTCAATGCCAATCAAGAAAAAAGGATGATACAAGTCATATAAGAACAAATGTACTTCAGCTTGATTTTGACGAAGCGGCAATAAGTGAATATGATATTGAAGAACTCAAAAAGGCTGTGTTTGATTTGCCGTTTATAGGCTTCTGCGGCCTGTCATGCAGTGGTAAGGGTTTTTATGCACTGGCTTTAATTGAGGAGCCGGAAAGGCTTGCAGAATACGCACAGCACTGTTTTAATGTATTTGAACACATCTACGGTATAAAGCCGGACACAACCAAAGGCAGGAATGTTACTGATCTGCGTTATGTAAGTTATGATGCAAACATGCTGATAAGGGACGATCCCACGCCTTTAAAGATTAAAAAATTTTATAGCAAGCCTGTTGAATACAAACCGCAGCAGCAAGCAAATTATACAGGCAAAACAAACCGGTACGTTGCAAAATGCTTAGATGTTTTAGCTAATGTGCAGCCAGGCAGCAGGAACAGTACCGTGAACTCAATCGCTTATGCAGTCGGGCAGCGTTCAGGAACACAAGAGAATTTACAAACGATAAAAGATATTATTTATGGAAACACAGTCTTTGCTGATGGGATTGCAGAGTTCATCAGATGTGCAGAAAGAAGTTACAGGGAAGGCCAGCGAAAGCCAGCGTAATGAGCATGCAGAAGCATTAACGGCTTTTGATAAATGGTTTGCCCAGCACCCCGAAGGCGGTCTATTTGAATATCAGGGCCAGAAATTTAAAATAACAAGGAGAACAAATGAATATACTACCGCTTACTAAAACGGGTTATGGTAAGCCCGATTATTTCGCCATTGGCATAACGGTACAAAATATCATCGTCGCCCAGCTCGCTGTCTTCTGCAGGTACAGGTGTGCCAATATTCACATACATAACATCCGCTTTTTCATCATAGCGTATGTGAATATCATTTGCCTTGCTTTGCCGTACCGCCTTCAGGGCCTGTATCATTTCCGGTATTATAATTTCTGCCATAATATAGTGCGTTTAATCAGCTTTTCCACAATATGCAACCAGCGCTCATCTGTAAGCCTTATTGTTTTTCCGGAAATGCTTTTGCACTGGTTCACCAATCAAAAATATTCAAATTTATTACTTAATGCATAACGGTACAACATATAACAGCAGGCTTCCTCTTTGGAAACAAAGATTGCTGCAGGCCCGTGAAAAATATATGCTGGCAAATTATGCCGGCTGCAGGGATTTCGGCGTGCCGTTCCCGCCAAATTACACTGACCAGACCACAAATGGGTTAACACGTTGCATAACGGACTGGCTGAAGTTCAACGGCCATTACAGCAACCGGGTTAACTGCCAGGGGCAGGTCCGTTTGGAAACTATTCAATTGGCAAACGGTGGATCATATAAAAAAGCAAGCTGGACGCGCAGCACAACGAATAGAGGAACGGCCGACCTGCATTGTATCGTCAATGGCAAACCTGTTTCAATCGAAATAAAATGCAAGGCTACCCGGGACAGGCTGCGGCCTGAACAATTGAAGGAGAAACAGCGCATAGAAAGTGCAGGTGGCCTGTATATGGTAGCAGGCAATATGGAACAATTTACACAATGGTACGATGAGATATTATCAACACATAAGCAGGATTTACATAATGCGAAAAGCACTGAAAAACTTTAAGCGCAAGCAACGCCTAAAGCACTTTACCGAGGCCACGCTCTGTGTGGCCTGGTGTGTCAAGTTGTTGTTTGACAGTGGCAGGATAATAACGGCATCAACGGTTTACCTGCGTCTGCGGAAAGACGGCGCGCCGCTACGCCATCAGCACGTTGCAGAAGAATTGAGGATGCTGGAAGAAAACGGGTATCTGAAAACCTATATAGCCCGGCGGCGGGCATTTGAAAGCAGGTGCTATAAAATAGAGGGAGCGTTTTTGAACTTAATTATACAACTCAATAAACAATTAAAAAATGAGCGATTATGTAGTTAGCCAGGCTGAAACATGGACAGGTTTAGCCGGACACCTGAAAAAGAAACAACAGGCGCTTTATGCTAAGATTGACACTTTACAAAGCATAGAGGATATGCAGAAAACATTGGATGAATCTTATATTCTGGCGGGAATGATAGACGCTATTGAACAACAGGTTGACCTATGGAATCAGGAAAATGAATAATAGGTTATAGCATTGTAAATCAATAAGAACGGATTTAATACTAATAAAAAATATTAACTTTAAACAATAAAAATTAAACATTATGGCAGGAATAGACTTATCACAGGCGGGGTACATACTAAACCCCAATGCGCGCGCAGAGTACAGGGATGCGCTGAACACCTCTGTTGCCACCATGCGGCAGGATCGCTTAAAGAAGAAGGAGCAGGCTAAGCAGGATGAAGCGGATAAGTGGAAGGACTATTATGCTGATACAGATTTCAGCAAGTACCAGACGCCCAGCGAAAAAGCCAATGATGTGCTTAACCAGAGAATTGCCGATGTGAAGGCCGAAGCGCGGGAAAAAATTACCCAGATGCCGAGGGAGGAATTTAAGGCATGGATATATCAGCAGACAGAGCCTATCGGGCTGGTAGATAACGCCATACGGGCGCGCATAGAGCAACAGGAGGAAGCCCTGAAAATAATGCAGCAGGGCGATAAAGACGGCACATTTGATTACCTGAAGCTGCATGATGATGTAGGCAATAACGTGGTGAAAGACTTCTTTACCGAAAATGTGGACGGCACATACAGCATTAAGCCGCAATTTGCCTGGGGCAACAGCAGCATGGTTACCAATATGCTTAACCCGGATAATCCCGCAGCAGGGAACTATGTAAAAAGCTTTGACTTCCTAAACAATTGGCTGTATAATACCGTAGATGCGAAACACGGCGGGCAGAAGGTGCAGGGCACGATGCAGACAGACCGTGCGGGGCAAAAAATTTATAAGAAATATAGCGGATATATATCACCGTTTATGAAGGTGGCCGGAGATATAGACCCGCAGACAGGCTTTGTAAATGGCACGGGGGATATACCGCAGCTTGTGCCGGACGTTGAAAGCATACCGGGAACACCATTGATAACATTACCTGATGATAAGTTTGATAAGTACGTGGGCAGCAATGCAATGCGCCTGTTTGGCTTGCGGACATTGTGGGCAAGGCGGAGGCCGCAGGGAATAAAGCCGGATAGCGCCGAAGATAATCTGCTGTTCAGGGATTTTGTG
Organism: Parafilimonas sp.; assembly: GCF_047606085.1. GTDB lineage: Bacteria > Bacteroidota > Bacteroidia > Chitinophagales > Chitinophagaceae > Parafilimonas. Next base: position 20,289 of record NZ_JASGEX010000150.1, on the reverse strand, counting down.
GCGAGGTATATTGTAAGCAACGATAAAAGCCAGATAGCGCCGGAGGTAAAGGAAACAAATTCTGCCCCACTCACGAGAATACAATTGGGGCTACCTGCAATTGGTGGTTTAACAACGGGCGGCGCTTCCGGCACGAAAACGGGCGCTGCCCCGGAAATAAATGATGTGTACGGGGAGATAGAAACAAAAATGAAAAATGAAAGAAAAAGGGGTAATAACGGATTGCCTTTAATTAATCTTTCTGCAACAGCACAAAAAACTATGGTAGATACTGCCAATAAAATTGCAGAAAAAAATATAAATAACAATGGCACTGCCGTACCGTTTAGCAATGCTGATATTGCAATTTATGATGATGGCAACCAATTGTATTTAGCCAGGGCAGAAAACGGAAAATTTTTACTTGGAACAAACCATAAGCCTCAAATTATTGCACCGCTTACTTATACAGATGTAAATTCTGCCGTAAATACCAGCCAAAAGCAAAAGCAGGAAATAATAAAGAGGGGGAATAAGCCTGCAAACACACAACAGGACAGCGACGACGATTTTAATCAATACAAAAGAAAATAATTATGCCTGATGGTAAGAAATCATATAAGGTTGGTAATGATATTTATGATATTCCTGAAGAAAAAGCAGACAGCTTTTTAAAGAAATATCCAAATGCTGTTCAGGTGCAATCTTATACTGTTGATAAAGACACATTCGATATACCTGTGCAAAAAGTTGAATCTTTTCTTAAAGCTTATCCTTCTGCAAAGCCATTAGGCTTTGACAGCAAAGAGGTACAGCAGCAACCAGCACTTAGCTCGGAAAATGCTAAGATGCAGGATTTTCTTAACAAGAAGTATAAACCTGCTGAAAAAGTAAACTATACCGGCACAGGTGGTAAGCCAATGCAGATAGATACTTACGGAGAGCCGAAGGAAACAACAACGGAACAGGCTGCATCAAAACAAGTGCCTGATGCATTTAAAACAGCCATACAACCTAAACAGAAAGCTGTAACAGATAACAACACTTCTTTTCAGCCTGCGCAGACAGCAAAGGCTATGCAGGCAAAAGAAACCGCTTTTGAGTTAGACCAGAAACGGGAACTGGATAAAGTGCAGGCTATTAAAAACAGCACGAAATTATACTTTGATAAGACTGGTGATATAAGCAATATAAAAGATGCGGTTGAAGCCGGTAAGCCTAAAGATATTTCTTTAAAAAACTTTGAGCAAAAGCCGGAAGAATACAGCCTTGAAGCATTTAACCGTATGCCTGCGGTGCAAAAGAAGCAGGCAGAATTATGGAATGGGATAAAAGATGGCAAATACAGCGTTTATACGGATAATGCAGGCAACCCTAAAGTGCAGTATAACATGGATGGCTGGGAGAATTTTAAAGCCGGGTTGCAGCATGAAGGTAAGGTAGCGGCAGAATTGGATAAGCTGGATGATATGGATGAGCAGGGAAAGATTAACTATTTAAACAACCTTCTGAAAGCCGATAATGAATACCTGCCGGTTCGGCCTGATGAAATGAGCAATGCTTATTCGTTGGCCTCTACTGTTCCAATGATGGCAAAGGGTGCGGCAGGCACACTGGCAGGCATAGGTGTGGGTGCATTAACAAGAAGCCCGCAATTAGGTATGTGGGCGGGTGGTACAATAGCTGGTATTGCAACTGTGCCGGGTATGGGAAGGGATGCAAAGTATGCTTCGCTTATTCAACACTACAAAGAAGCAAAAGAACAGGAGCATACAGATGAAGAAGCGTTTACAATGGCTGACAAAGCAAGCGATGCGGATAAATATAATGCATGGCTGCAAGGCACGGCACTTACTGCGGCTGGTATGCTTACCGGCGGTGAAGCCATGCAGGCAAAAAGTTTTTTGGGCAAGGTGGGCAATTTCGTAAAAGCCCAGCCTAAATCAATAGCAGAGGTAAGCGGGTTAAGCGCAATGGGCAGCCTGTTTACAGACGCTTATAAAAGCCATTTGGGATATGATGTAGGCGACCCTCTGCAGAACGCCGCCAATGCAGCTTACGAACAGGTGTTGCCAACCATTGCTATGAATACAGCAATGGGTATAGGCATGGGTGGTGGCGCGGCTGCGGGTAAATGGCTGAAATCGCAGGCAAAAGGGTATTTGGCAAACAACCTTTCTACAGAAGCTTTAACAAAGAAAGTGAATGCGGAAGTTGCAGCAGGGGCATTAAGCAGTGAACAGGGGCAGAAAGCATTAAAAGATTATGCCGATTATAAAAGCGCATGGGATAATATTCCTGATGGTTTTGATAATGACACAAAGGCTTCACTGGCCGGATTAATACAAAAGAAGAAAGATATACAGGCAGCGCAGGCAGAAAAGGTGGCTGCGGCCGATGATAATTTTAAGGCAGATGTGAAGGAGAGTTTTCAGAAACAAATTGATGATATAGATAGCAAGATTGCCAGAATAAAAGATGGGGAGGACTGGCAGAAGGTAGATACAGACGAGCTTACCGGCGACCCCGTTAGCGAAATAAATAACGACATTCTAAGCAAAGAAGAAGTAAAGAAACTGAAAGATAGAAAATTGGAACTTGAAGAAATGTTGGCTGGTGATGCTCAATCCAAGCTTGATACTGGCGAGGGTACTTTAAATGATAGGCACGAGGTTTTAAGAGAGTTAGATGATGTAAATAAAAAATTAGCAAAAGCAACTGAAACAGGCGATACAGGCAATGGACGTATCGCCGCAAATGAAGAAGGCGCGGCAAAAGAAAGCGCTGGAAAAGATGTACCGCAGCCAACAGAAGATGAAAAAATAAAAGCCCGTAATAAATGGCTTAGGAATAATCCTGAAAAGGCAGATGAACTGTTTGAAAAAGCCAATGGCGATGATGAACATTTCTTTGGCCTTGTGGATGATGAAATAGCCAAAGGCGGTACAAGTGAAGCTGAACAACAGCGCATAGACAAACAGGAAAAGATTAACAGCCTGCTTGACAGGATAACAGCCCATAATGGCAAAGCAAGAAACTATAAAGGCCGGGCGCAGGAAGTGAATGAAATAAAGCTTGCCGCTAATGAGCTTGGGTTGAAGTATGATGACAGCTATGGAAAGCTATTTAATGAAAGCGGCAACCCTGTACAGAAAAAAAGCACTGTAACCAACAGGACAGAAGCGGAATTTGATACTGATGCCTATAGCGACAAAACACATGATACTGTAAGCCGTTTAACAGATGAACCAGACCTTGCAAGCGGGTTGACTATTGTTGGAGAGGATGGCAAAAATATGAGCCAGCAGCAAAAAGAAGCTGCTTTGAATGATATAAAGGAAGGTAAGCAAACTAAAGGCGCTAAAGCCATTTATGATGCGATGGAAGGTATGGTGAATGATGATATGGTGCATTGGCGCAACCCGGAGACTGGTGAAAGGCAGGGGATAAAGTTTGATGATTATTTTGGCGATGGAGATGTGAAAGCCGATGTGCCGGAAGAAGAATATGAAGAAGCGCCATTTGTTAAAAAGGCTTCGGGTAAAAAAGGCGTAACAGAGCAGGACAAAAGAACCGGCGAAAGCGAAAATAAATTTGGAAAAGAGCCTCTGAAAGACGTATATTCGGAGATAGCAAACAATGGTATTAATAAAACTGTTTTACAAAAAATAGCAGCACATGCAGAAAGAATCATTACAGGAAAATCAAGATACAAACGCTTCAGCGAAAGAGAGCAGGAAGGGCTTAAACGGGGAGGAAAACACCTCACAGAAGCCGCACTTATCGCTGGAAGAAGTGATAATAGATACAAGGAAATATCGGGGCAAAAACTGGAAGCCACACCCGGACATCCTGAAAAAGTACGGGTATTACGAAGGGAATTAACCAGTGATGAACTATCGGAACGGCAGGAAGCCGATGTAAGAAAGTATGCCGTTAAAAACAAGATATGGCATGCCAATACAGAAAAATATTTAGAAAGTAAATATGGACATCCATTTGATAGCGGCAAAGAAAGCAAAGTTTGGTATGACCCTGACAGGGGCGTAGTTATAAAATCTTTCGATACTTATCAGCAATTCCCCACCCTTGAACATGCGCTTGATGCCATTACGCTGCATAATACAGAATTTCCCGAAACCACATTAAAGGTTATAGGCTACGGCAAAAATGAAGATGGTAATTTCTCAATTATCACTGAACAGCGTTATATTAAAAAACATCCGGATGGCGGCGTTCCAACCGAAGCGGAGATAAATGAATTTGCCGCAAAGCGCGGGTACAAGCCTAACCCGGACAGGCTTGGCTTTGACTACACTAAAGATGATACTAACCTGCACGACCTGCATGACGGCAATGTAATTAAAGGTGAAGATGGTAAGCTGTATGCCATAGACACCACAATGGCTTTAAAAAACAGGAAAGGCAGCGAAAATGAAATTGAGCATAATACAGGATTGCAGGAGCAGGACAAACGGGGTTTGGCGCAGCAGGCATCATCCGAAACAACCCTGAAGAAATTTACCAATGCTGCCGAAACGGTAATTAAAAAACTGTACCCCAAAGCAAAGGTGGAAACCTATAACACCGAAGCGGAATACATAAAAGCAGGCGGCAGCGAAGGCGAGCGCGGCAAAGCGATAATGAACAAAAATGGCGAACACCGGCTTATGCTGAACCTTGAAGCCATTAAAGCCGACAAAAGCCCGCGCACGGCTATACACGAAGCCCTGCACCCCATTGTTTATGATAAATATGGCGTAGCCACCGAAAAGCTGAACAGTGTTTGGAATGACCTTGTAAAGCAAACCAAAGGCATGGATGGCATGGATGCCGTGTGGCGGCATGTAGCTTTATATGATGAAAGCAAACATGCGCCGGAGGGCATTACCGAATTTCTTACACAGGTGGCGCAGGGAAATATTGATGTAAGCAAATTGCCATCTGAAAGAAGGAGCGCCATTATACGCACTATAAACAAATTGCTGGATGCTTTAGGCATTAAAATACATATAGGTAACCCTAACGATTTAAAGAAGTTTGCCGAAGATATAAAGGCGGCATTTGAAACAGGCGATGCAGAAGGCCTGAAAGGGCATGTGGAGAACAAAGGGCTGGATAAATATTTTAAGGAACAGGATAAGGTGGGCGAAGCGGATGTGTTTGATGACAATGAACTATTGCGCGACAGTAAAGGAAAGGTAATTGGCATAAAGCCGGAAGCGGCAGAAGCTATACAAAAGGAACATGAACAGATTATAAGCGATGCCAAAGCTAATGGTACATACATGAAAGCTCCTAACGGCAAGCCAACAAGGCTTAATGAAAGGCAATGGGCTACCGTGCGGACAAAAAGGTTTAAGAAGTGGTTTGGCGATTGGGAATTGATGCAGAAAGAAACAACCGTTCACAAGGCTGATAAACCAAAGGCGCAAGGATTAAAAGAACACGCCAATGAAATAGCGGACAACGTAGATAAAGCAGGCAATGTTGTAAAGAACGATGATACCGGCAAGAGCGTATATATAAGCAGGGGTGCAATAAGAAAGTCATTATCAGAGAGTGCAAATAAAACGCCTAAGTTGTTGCCTATTGAGATTGCGGCGGTAGCGAAAATAAGGGAGTTGATGAAAACGGCTATTCTTGCCGAGAGTTATCCTGACACAAAGAATGTAAAAGAAATACAATCTATGCACCGCTTGTATTCTGCAATTGAATATGAGGGCAAAACATATAGGGTAAAACTTACCGTAAAAGAGTATAAAGAAAACCAGAAAGGCGAGAAAGGAAAAGATTTAGGCAAGGATTTGTATTATACTTCTGAAGTGTCGGCTGTGGAGGTGCTTGGCTCCTATCCGGTCGAAGCCGGGGGGACGGGTGATGGTAGCCGAACAAACTCACGCACCCAACAGCCAAGCACCATTTCCGCTACAAATTTACTACAAAATGCTGTAAAAAACAATGGAGAAAAGTTTAATACCGATTATTCCAAAGTAGTTGATGAAAACGGGGAGCCGCTGGCGGTATATCACGGAACAGATGCAAACTTTAATGAGTTTGATAAAAATGCAGGCAGGAAATGGGCTGGCAAGGTGGGTTTTTGGTTTACTGATAAGCCGGACATAGCAGAAACATTTGGAAATAGCATAATGCCTTCTTTTGTATCTATTAAAAACCCCAAAGAAATATCGCTGGAACAGTTTAATAAATGGAGGGACAACTATCATAATAACCCTGAATTTTGGCAAAACAAAAGGGATGAATGGATAAAAGACGGCCATGACGGGCTGATAGTTAAAGGCAGGGAAGAAACGCTTGCAGGGCGTACAATGCCTGCAAATGATTTACAGGCTGCCTTTGAGCCGGAACAGATAAAATCTGCCACGGCCAATAAAGGCACATACAGCAAAAAAACGGGCATTGTTGATTATGACCTGCGCCCTGAAGATCGAGAACTTCGTGATTTCATAGACGATGTAAAAAAGGTTTTGCCGGGAGTTACAGCTAAAGAAATAAAAGAAGTGCTGCCGGATGAATACCAGCACCTCACAGAAAAAGAGATTGAACGCATACTTCGCAGCAATGCACGTAATGAAAGCACCTTCAACAAATGGGTGAACTACGCCAAAGGGCGGTTCATTTCCTCACAGGGTAAGCTATCAAAAGAAGATTTTGCAAAGAGCTTTGCCGAACGTTTTAAAATGGATGAAACAGACCCGGCCATTGAAGAAATCTATAATGAAGGCTTGAAAGCCTACGAAGCAGAAGGAACAAGAGACCTGAACCAGTTAGTTAGCAATCCTGTTGCAGATGAAGAAAGCGGCATTAAAGGCAAAAAGTATGTTGGCATTTTGCCTGCTGTTAAAGACTACTTTACCGGCAATCTTAACCAGTTAGGCCAGCTATCACCGGAAGCTAAACAGGCGGCTGTAAAATTCGCTTCATCTGCTTCACAGGCTTCAATGGTTATACGCAAAGCCGTTAATGCCATTGCAGGCAAGTACGGTGCAAAAACATGGATAGAATTGCGCCAGGCTGTTGTACAAAGCCGTTTGGATGGTATAAGAAAACGCTGGCAGGAATTGGCTGCTGCGGTTGATAACACCTCAGATATTAATTTGATTGAAGGAGTAAAAGGCAATGTGGGAGAGTTGCTTGATAATATTGAAGCCAGATCACCGCTTGAAAATTTAAGGCAGGATGCAACAGCATTAATCAATAACAATGATTTTGACCAGCTTAAACAATTACTGAAAGAAAGTTTTGAATATGCTGCAGATCATGTTGCCAATGTTGATTTTTCAAAAGGCCGGAGCTATGATGAAATAGTTAACGACAGCAATTTTAAAGATGCGCTTGACTTGTATAAATCACTTATTGAAAAGCCGGTAAGAGATAACCATGCAAGTAATGAAGGTATATTTTCAGATGCTTTGGGAGAACTTGATACTTACTTCCCGTTGATTCCGATGGACGTTAAAGGAAATCTTCTTTCGCCATCATCACCACAGCTCAAAAAGCCCATAAACCTTGCAAATAAATTCGCTACCGGCCTTTCAAACGCTTATGATATATCTGTATCAAAATTGAATGAGCAGCTAACCAAAGCCTTTAAAAACAACAATAAGGCTGCTATGGTAAAAGCTTTGGAAGATGCAGGCTTAATTAAAACATTAAACCCGTTTGATACAGGCGCAAACCATCTTTCCATAAATGGCGAAGTATATAAGGCAAGGATAATCTCTATTGGTGAAAACACAATAAAAATAACAGATGGAAAGAAAACGGTTGTGCCGCCGCAGAAAGTAATTATTCCTGATTGGCTGCATAAAGAACTGAAACCATTGCTGGAAAATACGGCCAACGATAAAACGATGTTTGGCAAAGTGATGGATTGGATAACCTCGTTTGCTTTAGGCGGCATATTTGAGCCGGCCATTCATACTGCAAACCTTGTTGGCGGCGTTGTTAATGGTACTCCATTCCCCGGCACTTCACTGGCAAGCAAGACAATTGGTAATATACCAGTAACGAAGGTTTTTACTTCGATTTTCAATATCATTAATGAAGATGTTACCAGCCCAAAAGCTGTTGAGCATATTCAGGATATGGCTAACGTTGGCCTTATAAGCAACCGCACCAGGCATGTAACCTGGAACGCAGAAACTGCGGAAGCAACCGGCGCAAAGAAAGTGCTGCCTGTCAATCTTTCACCTTTTCTGTATGGCAGGAAGGGTATAGACCTAAAGGCACGTGTATTGATGGACAGGATTGCACTTAAAGTAAACCCCAAAGCCACGCCGGAAGAAAGAAGGCGGTTCGTAAACCAGTTGGGCAACTATGTATTTAATCTTGAAGGGCAGTTGGGGAGGACAGTGAAAGCCAATGGCATAAGCCCTTTCTTTACCGCAGCCTCAACCTTTTTAAAGAATGGTGTAAAGGGATGGTTAGGCATTACGCCATTGCCTACAAAAAGTTTATCGTTAAAGGATAAGATGATTTACAGGAGCGCCCAATTATTTTCAGCCGGTGCGGTTGGTTTAACTGCTACCTGGGCAGTGGCCTATAAAGCGAATACCGGCAATTATCCCTGGGATGATAAAGAATCAAGGTTTTTAATGATACCGCTTAATGATGATGAATTGAATTATATTGACAAACATCCTTTCCTGCAAAAGATATTCTATAAGAATGGCAAGCCGCAGGATGTTAATATGGGTTTCTTCAACCGCACACTCGACAGGGGCGCAAGGGGATTAGGATTAAGCGCTGCCTATAATACCATACAATCAGATGGCAATGCCGGGCAGGTAGCAGAAGCTATGTATAAAGACCAGTTGAATAGCTTTTTGTCGCCGCTTATTACTTCGCCTTCCATACACGCCATTTCAACGATAGCCACCGGCCACACGCCTTACATTATTGGATTGAGGGATTATATGACTGGTGAACCGGCCATTGAGTTTGCCCGCGATGTAAAGACAATGGACAACGGCTTTAAACAGATGGGCGCCAATTTTGCGCAAGGCGTAATAGACGTTAACCCGCTGGTAGGCATGATTGCTGACGAGACGGGCTTTGATTTCAAACCTAAATGGAGCAGTGAAGATGAAGATTCATTTAACTACATGCGTATGATAATGAATTTAACCATGCCGAATATTGTGAAGCCTCATATAGATAACGACCGGCAGGCCTATAAACTGATGCAGCAGCAAATGAAGATTGAGCAGGCGGCAGCAAAGGAAAAGTAAAAATTTTTTTATAATTGATAATCAATAACATAAGTATTTTTTGAGGAAAATTAGCTTGTACTTTTCAGTTTGCTTTCTATATTTGCCTTGCATTACTCAAAGAGTAAAGGCAGTGGTAGCCCACATTACCGTATTTGTGGAATGCACTCATCGAAGTGCATTTTTTATTTTTACCTGTTCCTGAAGGCATTATAGCGTTTACGATGCTTTGGTTTTTCAAAGTCATCAATGCAGAAAGCTGTTATTACCATCAAGTCGGGCAAGACAGATTTCAACACTACCATAAAATTTTGTTCTTCAAACCAATAGTGTTGTTTTGCCACCCCCTTTTCATCAGCATATTCATAATATTTTATTCTTCCGGAATTATGATTGAGCAAGACTTCTTTTACCCAATGTATGCGATTTGCTCTTTGATGGTCAAATTCCCTTTCGCCTTTGTACTTACTTTCTCTTGTAATAAGATGTACAAATGTCTCGGGTTTTCCTCTGAAATCTCTATGCCATGAAGGTTTTGTACTTACTGTTACGTTAGCTCCCTTTATTTTAAATGGATTAAGCACAAAATCATTCATAAAACAATCTAACATTTTCTGCAACTGCTCGGCTGTTGGGCCGCTAAATCCCAAATCGTCAAATAATATCTCTAAATCATCTAAAAGCATTACAAGGGTTGTTTTGGTTGATGGTCAAAAATGTTGAATTTGTTTTCCCACGGCTCTGTGCCTTCGTTCAACAGATAACCTGATTTTTCTTCAATATATTTTACTAACTCCACTTTAGCTTTGTTGGCGCCATTTTCTTTTTCTAACCCTCTCGCCTTAAAAGTGATTGCACCAATAAAAAGATCAGTTAATTGTAATAGTACATTTTCATCGGAATGAATGTGCTGAAAGAATATGAATGGTGAATTGCCATTGTATTTGTTGTGCAGTACTTCCTCTATTTTACGCAGACGTTCTTTGCCCCGTGTGTCTTTTATATCCAAATACACTTTATATTGGTTTACGGGTGGATTGGTTGCCGACTTGAGAAGGAAATAAATGAGCTTATAATAAAAATTATCGTGGTCGCCTTGATTGAATTGCTCATGATTGAGTTTGTCTTTATATTTTACCAATATGCAACGAAAATCTATTTCGGCTGAAAAGAAATAATCCACTAATGCTTTGTACAAAGGCAGGCGTGAAAGCGAAAGTGTGTTCCACTTTATTTCTGCCGGATTTTTGTAGCGTAACTTTATCTGTTTTATCTGGTGCTTTATGGTCCGGTACTGCTCTGTATTTATTTTGGTATAGCCGATGCACATGACAGGCATTTTATCATGTTCTAAATGGCAACTTTCATCTATAAAAAGACTGTACATTTTTATTGTTTTATTCTTATTATCATGTAATTAAACAGCAATTTTAGCAATTAAAGCCAAATGGAAAAGCTCATTATACCGATAATGTCGTTTGTACTAAAATAGATAATAAAAAAGCCCGGCGAATTACCGGGCATTGAATTAAATTATAAATACCTAAAGAGAGAGCATATTATATTCTGCTATTCTAAAAATACTTCTTTTTGGTTTTTCTTAATTCAACCGGCTTAAACCATTTGCCGGTTCTCATGATTTCTTCTGCGTATGCTTTAAGATTGACGCTCCGACGTGCCTGCTTTACAGGAGGCTTTTGACCTTCTGCAAGCAGGTCGTCTATCGCGTTTCGGACACGTAGGAGCGTCGCTCTTTGTTCTTCTGTCATAATAATTTTTTTACAGAGGTACAAAATAAATCAGGTTTCATAATTTATGCTTTTGCTTAGCTTCTGCCACTTCACTTTTATAGCGGTCAAGTATGGCATTAATTGTATATTCTTTTTCGTAATTTTCAATGCGGTACTTATGTATTTCCGCTTCAGGAACGTCCCTGCCGATAAGCTCAAAAAAATTAATTAAAGAAAGAATATACTGTGAAGGCTGCTTTTTATTTAATGGCTCAAACATTTGCTTATTTTATTTGTATAAATCTCAATGCTTCTTTGAACTTCCTTATCGGTTGGTAAATAATCCAGTCGTTCTAAATCTAAAAGCGAAACCGTATCATCTGTATCAACCCCTTTGAAAAAATTGATCAAATCCCCTATCATTAATGAAGCGTTTTCCTGGTGATGATCTGGCAATAAATTAACAATATTGGGTTTGCCTAAAAGAATTAAAATGCTTTGAAGCAAATCTTCGTATTCAAGCATTTTAGCTCCCCAGTCCTGCATGTATGGGCTATCAGTCAAAAGAAGATTGTGGAATCCTTCAAATAAGTGGCTTGCTAATATTCCGCTTTCTAAAGGGTGTTGAGCGTATGGATTTTTGTGAATAAGTGGTACAGCCTGCTTTATAATATTTATGCAGAGTTGCTTGTTTTCATCAGATGCTATTGTGCATGTTTTTGTTGACATAATTAAAAATTTTAAGTTGTTTAAATTAAATGTGAAGTCTGTTTATTTTGAATAGATTGGCGCATTAAATAAAGTAATCGCTGAATTGCGTCAGGCTTTGGCGCTTTTTTGTGTTTAGATTTTTTCTTTTTTGATTTCATAGTATATGTTTTATGGTTTTGTTATTCTTCTTTTGATAAAAAATCTTGAACAGTGAGGGATAAAAAATCAAAGTCGGCTTCGTATGCGGCGTGTGTATGGTATAGTTCAAGCCACTTGTATAAAAGGTATTTGTGAATTTCTTTATCGCCGGATAGTTCTTCAAAAAACACCATAAGGTTATACAATACTGTCCCTGCATTCATGCAATCTAATTGAGATGAAATTTTAGGATTTGTTAGTAAGCAAGTGATAGACCGCAGCGCTGAACGAATGCCTTCAAAATCATTTTCAGGGCTTACAAAACGTTGACTTGTTAATGATAGAAACGCGCCTGCTAAATCGTTTTTTGCCTGGGTATTTACACATGGTTTCATTTTTTCGGCTAAAGATTTAATCTGATCTTCCCTGAGATTAAATAATTTTTCATTTTGTGTTGTCATAATTGTTTTTTTTAAATTAATAAATGAGATTAGAATGCAATGTTACAAAAGTAACAAACACAGAGTTACATTTGTAACAAATATTTTTTATTTTTGTTTTATGACTATAGAAAATGCTCTTAAACAGCTAATAGAATCGGAAGAATTTAAGGCGGCAGCTAAACTGACGCCCAACTCTAAGCTTCGTATTTACTTAGGTCGGCATAGAAAAGGAACGCTCGGGGATTGTGGCGCCATCGAATTGCTAAAGCAGTTTGGATATACGATTGAAGCGAACAAGGTTAAAAAGAAATAATACGTGGATACTTAAACTATTTTATCCAGGAAAATAAAACACTTTAATTAAGTGGCTTACGCAGTGGTTCTGTTTCTTATGTGACATGCCTCTGCAATGCAAAAATACTAATGCTCCCTGTAATCCAATATAATAGAAAGAATAGATGCAGCTAAAGCTAACAAAGAGGAAGCCTGCTGATAAAGCTGCCTGAAACAACTTTCAACACTAAAATAATCCGGCCACTGTGTCCATTGGTATAAACATTTTACCACTGCCGGGAAGCAATATAAAGCCATATTTTTTGTAGAAACTTACGGCAGCTTCATCTATAGGATCAGTAATCACAGCCATAGAGCCGATACTGTTAACGGAAATATCATAGCTTCTCTTTAATGCATCTATAAGCAGCAATTCACCTAATCCTTGTTTTTTATAGCGGTTGTCAACTGCGAGGCGGCCCAATAAGGTCGCCGGTAAATCCATATAAGAAGGCGGTAGCTTTTTAATAATGTTCTCCGGAAGCAAATCCCTTGCAACGGAAGCGCCGGATAAAGTGTAATAACCTTTCACCGTTATTTCATCCTTATCGGCAAGCACAAAGCAGGCAGACAACTTTCTTTTTACATCCTGCTTTGCCTGTTTATGCAAATAGTCATCAAGAAGCTGTTTGCCGCAAAGAAAACCGGCTTTATTGTGCGAAGTATTTAAGGCAACCGTTATGTAGTTCATTTGTTTTGTAAGGCTGCTTTAAAACGTGAGGACGCTTTTTTAAGCGCATTATTCGGCTTAGGCGGGTTCATAATTGTATCAAAGAATATTTCCTGGTCTTTTTTTGATGTAAGAAAACTATTGTGGCTTTTCACAATTATACTGGCCTGTTGCCGGGCTGAAAAAACAATGAACTCGGTGAGGTTCCTGAAACCTCCCAAACGGGCAGCATATTCAAAGTATTCCTTTTGCTCTTTAGGTAACCTGGTATCAAAACGGGCCTTTTCCTTCTCAACTATTTTCATGTGCTTTATTTTTGCGATGATTTCAAATGTACGGGTATTATCCGTACTGCAATAGTTAACTTTTAAAATCCTGGTACTTCAAGACCGGGATCTTAATTATTTACTTTCCTGTAACTGGGTAAATTAGAAAAAGATAAAAATTAAACCGTGCAATTATTCAGGGGCGAATAGCGTTTATTAGCACAAAAGCTAAAAAAGTTGTGTTTTTGTTCCCTATTTGTACCTCACGGCGGTTATTTTATTTGCAAATGATTGATTATAAATCTGTTACTAAGATTGGTTATTTATTGCGGAAGCAAGTGATTTTTATATGCCTGCTTGTGGTAACCATAACTTCAAATGCCCAGAGGGATATTAAGCGCCCCGATCATGATAACCTGCCTTATTATTTCGGGCTCACTTTCGGCTACGCTAATATGGGGCTTCACACCGAAAAAGATCCGCGTTTCCTGCAATATGACAGTGTGCTTTCTGTAGATCCGGGCACAAGCGGAGGCTTCTCAGCAGGTTTGCTTGCCACCTTAAAACTAAACAACCGGTTTGAGCTTAGAATTGCGCCGCAGCTGGCCGTGGGCGGCGCCAGAACATTTACCTATTCCATCAAATATCCCAATACGCTGGAGCAAACAGTGGCTAAGAAAACACTTACCTCCACTTTGTTCACCTTCCCCTTGCAGGTAAAGTTTAATTCTGACCGCATTGATAATTTTCGTGTATATATGATAGGCGGGCTTACGTACGATGCAGACCTTGCCAGCAATTCAAACGAGCGTAATGCAGAAGACCTCATTAAACTAAAAAAAAATGATTACGCAGTTGAAGCCGGCGTGGGCTTCAACTTCTTTTTAAATTTTGTAACCATATCGCCTGAAATAAAGATACATAACGGCCTTACCAATATTCATGACCGCGACCCGGACCTTAAATATTCCAATGTGCTGGGAAAGCTCAGTTCCCGCATGATACTTTTTTCAGTCAATATAGAACCTTAACTGGCAGTATTTTTTTAGCTTGTGCAGCCCGGTTTGTCTTTTGGTTTTTTAAGCCCGATAAACGGCTGCATATATGCAGGCACTATCTGCCGCTTCTTTAATTGCCTTGCTACAGGCTTTTGATATTCCACATAATATATCTTCAGCAAAATAAAAAAATAGGAGATAAGCAGGGGCCCAAAAATAAGGCCCAGTATGCCAAAATACTGCAGGCCCAGTATTACACCCAGCACCGTGATGATGGGATGCACATCTGCCATTTTTTTAGCCAGTATAAAGCGGATTACATTATCAAGCAGGCCCATTATAATGGCGCCGTATAAAAGCATAAAAATACCCTGCCAGTAATGGCCTATTATAAACATATACACGGCAATGGGGGCCCATGCAATGCCGGTGCCTACCACAGGTATGAAAGAAGTAAAGGCGGTTATAACACCCCAGAAACCAGGTTCGCTCATGCCGGTGATCCAGTAACCTAAAAAGCCTGCAAGGCCCTGCGCCACCGCAATGGCAGGCACACCAATGGCGTTGCTGAATGTTTGATGCACCAGTTCATTGCCGAATAATTGTATTTTGTCTTTTTTAAAAGGCAGGTACAATATTATAGCGGCCTCAAGCCGGTTAGTGTTTACGATCATGAAATACAAAAAGAAATACATCATTAATATGGTAGAAACAAATCCCAGGCTTTTATTGAGCAAAACAGATAAAAGCTCCGAAGCTTTTGCCCTGATGGTTGCCAGTGTATCGTTTGAAATCAGGCTGATGTGGTATTTTTGATGTATAATGCTGTCGGCCTGTTTAATGGAACCGGTAATTATATCAGGGTTTGCCAACACGGCACTAATCTTGTTATAAAGCAAACTGATAAGCGTAGCTACAGGTAAAAGAATAACGAAGAAAGATATAATGATGATGAGTATAGCAGTCAGGCCTTTATTCCATCCTTTCTTTTTTACAAGCCAGGTGGCAAATGGCTGGCTCAGAATGTAGAAAGTAATGGCCCCCAGGAATGCGGGGAAGAACTGCCTCAAACTGGCAAACAGGAAAAAGGCAAAAATTAAAATAATGGCAAGAAAAATATACCTGTTAACTTGCTTGCTTAAAGAATTCTCCATACAATGAAAATAAAGTTTTTTAAGATTCCAATAATCAAATATTCATTCAATTAAATTTACAGTTATGACTACAGGACAAAAAATTTTAGGTGGCATCATACTTGGCGTAGCCGCCGGTGTTGCTATAGCTTTGTTTATTAACAGCGACAAGGGGAAAGAATTGCTGGCCGATGTGAGCGATGCTGCAGACGAAGCGGGCGGTAAGCTTAAAAATAAATATTCCGAATACGAAGACCAGGTTAAAGATTTTATTAAGAAAGGAAAATCTTTTTTAAAAGATATAGAAGGCAAAGCAAAAGATTTTGCGGATTAAGTTTACGTAGCTGCCATCAATTAAAATAATTGCAATGAAGGAAGAATCGAATTACTTTCAGGAAACTAAACAAAAAATAAATCAGTATATACAGCAACGGGTTTTATTACTGAGGTTGCAGGCGGCGGATAAGGCTTCGCGTGTGGCATCAACAGTAATTACTATGATTATTATTGCTATATTATTATTGTTTATGCTGATTTTTGCCAGCATCACTGCTGGGTATTGGCTTACAGATTTAACAGGCAGCTTAACAAAGGGCTTTGGTATTGTTGCATTGTTTTACCTGATTATATTTCTGTTTGTAATCTTCTTTTTGAGAAAAACGCTACGCAATTTCTTTGTTGACAGATTTATAAAACTTATCTATAAAAAAGATTAACATGGCTTCTAAAATTGTTGTGGCAAATGGCACTTACGATCTTTCTGAAATTAATACCACTAAAGAGTTGCGGGAAGAAATAGCGCTTTTACAGGCGAGTATAAAAAAAAATGAAGAAGAACTTGAGGCACGCCTGCGCCGGCTGCCACATCATGCTGTAAAATCCGCAGCGGATAACCTGTTGCCTTCTTTTATTAATAAAATGATCGCAAACGGCACCTGGAAGTTATTGCTCAGCAGCGTTACCTTGTTTGCCAATCCTTTTTCAAAAGGGTTTAGCTTTAAAAAAAATATTGTAGGCTCTGCAAAAAAGCTGGGCCTTATGGCTTTGGTAAAAGGCGCTTACAGCTATTTCTCAAACAGGAAAAGCGATGCTGCCAAAATACCTTCATCAACCGCCGGCATCAAAAGAACACCGGTTATTACTTCGCTCAAAACCAAAATTAAATTGCCTAAGAAAGCGTAGTGTCTTCAGCATCCAGCCTTTGCACTTCGTAAATGCCCTTTAAATGCTTTAAACGGTTTACCAGTTCATCCAGCTCCTCCTTATCATGCACAAAAATTTTGATTGTTCCTTCAAACATGCCATCGCCCGATTCAATGGTAAGCGCTGAAATATTAATGCGCAGCTCGCCGCTTACAATATTGGTTATTTTATTAATAACGCCCACATCGTCAATGCCAAGGATCTTTAAGCCGGTTAAGAATGAAATTTCTTTGTTCTTAGCCCATTTGGTTTTTACTATGCGTGGCCCGTAATTGGCCATCAGCCTTGCCGCATTGGGGCAGTTGGTCCGGTGAATGATCAATCCCTTTCCCGTGCTTACAAAACCAAACACATCATCGCCCGGAATAGGCGAGCAGCATTTGGCAAGCGAATATTTTATCCTGTCGCTGCTCTCGCCAAAAATGATCAGTTCCGAATCTTTCTTGGGAGCCGGCCTTGCCTCTGGTTCAGGAATTTTTACTTCTGTAATTGTTTTCTGCGGCCTGCTCAATTCAAGTTTGCCGCCATTAACGGTAAATTCCTTTAGCTCTTTAAGATCGTTTTGTTTAATGGCTATATTGTAAAACAGGTCGAGCTGCGAAGGGAGCTTGTAAAAGCTTACCAACTCATCAATATTCTGCTGGCTAAATGTAGTGCCTTTGTTTTCCAGCTTGCGCTGCAATATTTGTTTACCATCTTCCGCTATCTTTCGCTTTTCTTCCTTGAGCGAATCCTTAATTTTTGTTCTTGCCTTGGCGGTAACTACAAATTTCAGCCAGTCTTCGGTGGGTTTTTGTTTATTGCTGGTAATAATTTCCACCTGGTCGCCGCTGTGAAGTTTATGGCTGATGGGCACCAGCTTATGGTTTAGCTTGGCGCCAATACACCGGCTGCCTACAGCGGAGTGAATGGCAAAAGCAAAATCGAGCGCCGTACTGTTTACCGGCAGCATCTTTACATCCCCCTTGGGCGTGAACACATAAATTTCTTCGGCGAGGAAACTGGTTTTAAAATCCTGCAAAAAGTCAACGCTGTCTGTATCCTGGTTGCTGATCATTTCCCGTATCTGTGCAAACCATTTGTCAAAACGGTCTTCTTCGCTGCTGCCTTCTTTGTATTTATAATGTGCTGCCAATCCTTTTTCCGCTATCTCATTCATGCGGTTGGTGCGTATCTGCACTTCCACCCATTTACCCTGCGGCCCCATAACCGTTGTGTGCAGGGCTTCATAACCGTTGCTTTTAGGATTGCTTATCCAGTCGCGCAGGCGTTCGGGCGAAGGCATGTATTCATCGGTTATCATCGAATATACTTTCCAGCATTCTTCCTTTTCTTTTTCGGGTGATGAATACACGATGATGCGTATGGCAAACAGGTCATATACTTCATCAAAATCCACCCCTTTCTTTTTCATTTTATTCCAGATGGAATGAATGCTTTTGGGCCTGCCATAGATATCAAAATTGAAACCTGCTCTTTTAAGTTTTTCTTTTAATGGTTTGATAAATTCATTGATGTAGCGGCTGCGTTCCCTTTTTGTTTCAGAAAGTTTTTGCGCTATTTCCCGGTAGGCTTCCGGCTCCAGGTATTTCATGGAGAGATCTTCCAGCTCTGTTTTAATATTGTAGAGGCCCATCCTGTGTGCAAGCGGGGCATATACCCAAATAGTTTCGCTGGCTATCTTCAGTTGTTTTTCATGCTTCATATAATCCAGCGTGCGCATGTTATGCAGGCGGTCGGCAAGCTTTATGAGTATTACACGCGGGTCGTTTGTGAGCGTGAGCAGTATCTTTTTAAAATTCTCCGCCTGCTGGCTGGTGTTGGTATCCATTACATTGGATATCTTGGTAAGCCCGTCAACAATGCGGGCTATTTCAGGCCCAAATTCTTTTTCAATGTCTTCCAGCGTAACGTCAGTATCTTCCACGGTATCGTGCAGCAGCGCGCAAATGGTAGAGCGCACGCCAAGGCCTATTTCTTCCACGCAGATCATGGCCACAGCAATAGGATGCAGTATGTATGGCTCACCACTTTTTCGGCGCATGGTTTTATGGGCATCGGCGGCTATTTCAAAGGCACGGCGCACCATTTCCTTATCGCCTTTCTTAAGCTTGCCGCGCAATGTTTTTAATAAAGCACGATAATGTCTTAGAATTAATTTTTTTTCCTGCTCTTCTGTAAGATTGTACTTAGGTAGCTTCACCTCCTGTACGGTTGCCTGCACTTCGTTCATACACTACGAATTTACTAAAAAATACGGCGAAAGAAAAGTTTAATGCTGTGGTAATTGCTGCAAAATGTAAAATTAAAATTGAACAGAACAACGGGTTATTTTAATAGCCCTGCCGGACTGCGACAGCGGTCTTACCGGAGAATACAGGATTATGAATACTATCCTGTATTAACTATTGTTAAGTTAACTAAGAGGCGCCAGTGATGAATCGGGTACTATCTTTACGGGAGATGGTGGGGAAATGGTAGTGTGAACTGAGGGCGTTTTTTATTTCTTTTTATTTATTGCAGCGCGTACTTTTTTCACAAAGCTAACCGGCACTTCGGCAATATCTGCCACCTCCTCATCGGTAATCCCTAATTTAATGAGTAAGCTTTCTATAACGTCCCAACTCTTTTTTTCAATACCTTCTTTCCTGCCTTTTTCAATATACATGTCTAATGTGTTCATAACTGTTTCTTTTATTGGTTCCGGCAACGAATTTAATATTTTTTTTCTTCCAGCTTTCCCCTGCTGTACAAATAAATGATAAAGCCTTTTTGCAGCCCTTTCGGGCCTTTTGATGCCAGTATCAGCAATTGCACCGCATTACGCCCCAACCATTCCTTTTCAAAACCATGCTTTAATGCGAGAAGCGAAGCCACTAAAAATTTATTTTTCAGCATTTTCACTTCTGCATCGCTTAAAGCGCCTAAGTTATTATACACGTATTCAAAGTTTGGCACATACTGTTTCCACGCGTCCTCCATATCTTCAAAAAGGCCTGCTAAAGTGCGGTATTGCCATTTGCCTTTGCCATGGTAAAGCAGCAAAGGGATAACAAGCGACAGCTGCTCTTTGTATGGGCGTGTACTTGTCGGGATAGTTTTTATGCTCTATCAGCAGGCTTAATTTTACAGCGTTATTCCTGCCCTTTCTATTGCAGGAATAAACAATATCGGACATGGTTTTCTTCAGCTCTTCCGACAAATAAGTATCCGGCAACTGCGTTATAGTAAACACAGGATGAATTTGTGCATTGGCTATTTGCACCTGCTTTATAGGATTGTAAGATTATCTCCCATTCCTGCACGTCATTCCCGCGAAGGCGGGAATCTCATAATCATGCTGTATAAGCAAGGATGACTTTATAAAATGTATCATTAGCGTTGCGTTATAAATCGAACATATTCAATTGATTAGATTTTTGTTCTTTGAAATATTGTAATTGAGTCTGCTG
>NZ_JASGEX010000149.1:0-3740 GCF_047606085.1 Parafilimonas sp. | reverse complement strand
GCTGTAAGGTTACTATCCCGCCATCCGGGTTATAAGTGTAACGCTCGGCATAATCACTTAAGGCAGCACTGCCTGTCGGCGCAAAGCTGCCGTCCGCCGCCCAGGCATCCATGCTGCTTATGCGGTTTAGCTGGTCGTACCGGTAATTATAGATAAACCCGCCGCCGGCTGCCAAAAGGGGAAATGTATATTCACAGTCATTAAAAAACCTTTTATCTATTTTCAAAGAACTTTTTGTGATTTTACTTTCAATACAAACTGCCATTTTTAATATGTCTTTATTAGCAGGTTGCATTTTCCACTTGCCGGATATCCGGACAGAATATTATAGAAAGTTCACGGAAGTTGCACCGCTTCTATGAATGCATCCTTAAAGAAAAAAATGAACTTATTGAGAAGTTGTTGAAGGAAAAATAAAATTAATCTTCGAGGTCAGGAAATCGTTGTTTAAACTCTTTCACTCGATTATTTAACCAATCAAAAATCTTTAATTCTTCAACCGTTTGCAGCACTTTTTTGTATTCCTCTTTTGCTTGTTCGTCATCAAGCAAACTAAACGGGATGTTGTGTAGCATATCCGCTAAGTGATATAACCTTGAGTTATTATCTGCATAAGCACTTTCTCTAATTTCCAAAAGAGTAATATATAGAATATAAGCAAGGAATTTCTTTTCAACCATATTATTGTTTTTTGGGGGGTTCTTTTAATTTAGGGAACATTGAATTATCGGGAGTGTATTCTTGGTAAGGCACATCAACATCTAATTTTCTACGCTGCAATTCATATATTCGGGTATTCCCATCGAACAATTTTCCGGTTTCTGTGTTTATCGTAACCATTTTATAGTCTTTGGGATTAGTCACGCTTTTTATAAGCTCCTCATCAGTAAGTTTCGAGATAGCTTTATAGTCTTCAGATTTTATAATCGTCTCTATCGAATGCGTGAGATTAAACTCACTTGCTTTTTTAATCAGGTTGGAACCCATTTTGGAGAATGATATCCCGGCTACTTCAGTACCTGCCGGAAGTTCCGCACTGAACTTTAAACCCGTAGATTTAATTGGGCTTTTAAATGCGGAAGCTGTCATCAGTATATCACCTGCAATATGTCCATACACTGCGTAGTCCTGTACAGGTTCTGGTAAGTCGCCATAATTTGCAGCCATGTTCGTTGCATAGTCAATGGTATTCTGCATAGGCGTATTTGTAACCATTCTCAACAGCCCTTTTGCAGATTGCACAGGATGAGCAAATAAATTAACCACGCCAGTTGCTGCTCCTGTAACAGCTCCACCAACACCAAGAACTGCACCATATACTTTGGCTTTTGCAGAGGTGGGTTGTGTGGTAATGGTAAGTGCAGCATCGGTAGCAAACCATCTTGTAAGCGGGTCAAATATTTCCGCTCCGTCTAAGTCAGTAAAACGTATCGGGTTGTTTTCAGAAAACTGATATGGTGAAAGCCAGGGGAATTTTGCTGTTAATGGGTCTGGCGAAATAAACCTTCCGTTTATATCATACTCTCTTAATCCATAATCCAAGTAACCGGTTTCTTTATCAAGCTCCTTGCCGTTAAAAGTGTATCTCGGTAAGTTATTGTATTGTCTGCCCGGCATCACCTGCCCGAACGGATAATATTCATTTGCGGTAACGATATCAGCTTCGTAATGGTTAAATACGCCGATTTTTTTATCAGTAACGGTAGCGAGCACATTACCGAGGTGATTAGTTAATTCAAAGAGCTTGATGCCACGTGTAAATGTAGTGTAATAACCGGAATCAATGCCATCAATATTGGTGAGCGGCCTGTTATAGGTAACGAGGTTTAAAGAAGGTTTGTAGATACCCAGCCTGCTGCTGCCATAGATGGTTTGCTCGGAGAGCGTAAGTGCCCCGCTGTTCACGGTGGCATCATTCACGGTATAAACAGCCATGGTATTGCCAGAGGCATCATGTACTCCCTCGATAGCCTTATTCAACACGCCAAAACAAAATTGGCTTATAAATAAAAAAGCCGATGGCTTTTATGCCAACGGCTTTTAAATTCAATTAAAAGCGTTTTTAGGTTTTAAAAAATCATTTAACTTAATTAATTCTTCTTCTTCAAAACCATTACGGCTATCAATGGTATAAATTCTCTTTTTATTTTCTAAAACATCTAACACAAAATAGCCCGGGCTTCGAAAAGAAGCCTTTTTTAAGAGTTTAAATTCGACTTTATTTCTTTCGATAACGATTTCTTTTTTTGAAAAAAAATGATAGTTTATAATCTTTACATTCAAAGCATCAACGCTGATACTTTGAGTAAAATTTTCAGAAATTAGAATTGCTTCTATAACTAAAAAAATAATTAGGGTTCCAAAGAAAAAAGAGGGATTTATTATCTGTATTATTAAAAAACCAACCACTATCCATAAACTTGATTTGATTAAAGACTTATAATAATCTTTTTTGCTTTTTATTTCTATCACAACGCTATTTTAATAATTATCAGACGAGCCGGCACCGCCAGATGAACCGTTTGCATAACCGGAAAACTTTAAACTTTGCCCTTCATTAATTTTATTAATATCTTTTATTCCATTGTCCTTAGCTATTGTTTCGACAGTAGTATGAAATTTATCAGCAATGCTTGTAAGGTTATCACCTTGTTGAACCGTATAAGAGAAAGCATAACTTAAAGATTGTTTAAGCTTTCCACCACTGGCATCATTGGCCAGATTAAACGACTCTAACACGAACCCTTTGGTGTCGCTAATTTGATCCAACAGAGCAATTGTGTTGGCTATAGTCGGAGTGTTATCAAGGGTTTTGGCTGCATCAATTATACCCAAACCGCTTTTAACTAATCCATTAAGCGAGCCTGCAGTAGATAAAGTAGGTGTAAACTGTCCAAGTGCATCAATAAAAGGCGCATATTTAGATCCTGTGCCATAAGCTATTAATCCAGGAATTGAACCTGAATTTTGTAACACATCGTTTGTCTTTTTTGAAAAGAGAGCATCCATCATTTGTGCGGTTCCTATTGACATCTCTCCAAAAGAAAATTGCAATGCCACGACACCTCCGACCGCTGCGCCTGCCCCATCTGTCGCACCTATATAACTTACAGAAGCAAGCGCCCCAATTGTTCCAGTAGTAAAATTCCATGCTCCTCCTATGAATTTTCCGGTTCTTGATTCCGAAAATGCTTGTGCAGATTTACTAAACTGCTGAGACATCATTTGACCAGCAGTTCTTGCCTTAACGGGTGTAAGTATCGGAAAAAATGTCAACCCTTTGCTTGTACTCGTTTTTTCTTCCAAACCATCTAAATCAATCGCCCATATTGGCTTGTTGCCTGCAAACTGATACGGTGTATACCAAGGGTAAGATTGGAATAGTGGGTCTACGCTTAAAAACCTGCCTACCCTCGGGTCATATATTCTAAAACCGTAGTCATATTGATTCCCTTCCCCTTTAACCTCGTTATCCATCTCTTTCCCATTAAAGCCGTACCTGTAAGACAATGAACTTGAAGCCGTGTATGTTCTTCCTGGCATTTGCATGCCAAAAGAATAATAATCCTGTGCAGTAATCACATCTGGTAGATAGTAATCAACCTCAGTATTGTTTGCTGTGTGCTGCAACTTCTTATCAGAAATCGTAACCAGCACATTGCCCAAATGGTTACTCAATTCAAAGAGCTTATCGCCTCTGGTAAAGGTTCTTACTAAAGCAAGAGAGAGGCTTGTGCAAT
>NZ_JASGEX010000148.1:0-16383 GCF_047606085.1 Parafilimonas sp. | reverse complement strand
AAATATTTTCTCCCGGGCTAAAGCCCTTTATGTGCCTGTTTTTTACTAACCCCAGGCTTAAGCCTGGGGTTATATATCTGAATCCCCTGCACAATGGGCTTTAGCCCAAGTAATCCGGACAACAATGTTTATCAACATGAATTATAAACTTAAAATCTTTGTCAATTATTTGATGCTCCTGATTAAGTTGATAAATTACTTGTTCTAATGTGTCAATAATTTCTTCTTTTCGTATAACAAGTAATTTGCTTTGAATGGTATTGTCAATGTTGTCTTTGTCAAGCGTAATCAAACTATCTTTTAAAATATATTTCCCTCGTGAATAAGTTGCCCCAATACCACCCTGTTTCCAAACTTATAAGTTCCATCTTTTCTAAATTCCAACCAGGCTCCGTTAAAACCTCCGTCATAACCAGCCTGGATTATTATTTGGTGAAATGTCACGATTCGCTAAAACAATATTTGTTATCAAAAAAAATGAAATGAATATAATTACAGTTATTGTCGGCAAGAAACTTAATCTTGATTTTGTTTTCTTAAATTCTTTTTTGTCTTTATAAATTATCCATGCAGAAAGTGCTATAAAAATTAATGCTAATAAGAAAAGTATATCGTTTTTAAATATAAAATCTTCGTCCGCATTGCTTAATAAAAAAGCATTCAACAAAAGCCCGACTATAATAATCGGAAGCATTCTAAGAAGCTGTCTAAAAACGATTCAGCATAATTCGTATAGCGGCTAAATGTACCATGGCGCCTCTTTTGCTATTCATTACCGGGCTAAACTGATTTATTGAAACTTCTTTGCATCTTCTAAAAACTTGGCCAGGCCAATGTCAGTAAGCGGATGCTTTAATAAACCAAGAATAGGCTCAAGCGGGGAAGTGATTACATGCGCACCCAGTTCCGCAGCCTGTATAATATGATTGGCATTGCGGATAGAAGCTGCCAGCACCTGTGTTTCGTAACCCTGTATATCATAAATGTTCACTATCTGGCCTATTAACTGCATGCCATCCCAGCCACTGTCGTCAATACGGCCGATGAAAGGGGAGATATATTTAGCGCCTGCCTTGGCAGCAAGGATTGCCTGGCCGGCAGAAAAACACAGTGTGCAGTTGGTGGCAATACCGTTATCGGTAAACCATTTTATGGCTTTAATGCCATCTTTAATCATGGGCACTTTTACAACAATATTTTTATGAATGGCGGCAAGCTTTTTACCTTCTTCAATAATATCTTCAAATTTGGTGGAAACCACTTCAGCGCTTATATCGCCATCTACCATTTCGCAAATGGTTTTATAGTGCTGTATAACCGCATCGTTTCCTTTAATGCCTTCTTTTGCCATTAATGAAGGATTGGTAGTAACGCCATCTAAAATGCCAAGATCGTTAGCTTCTTTAATTTGTGCAAGGTTCGCTGTATCAATAAAAAATTTCATGCCTGACCCTAAGGGGAATTATTTAATGTAGAAATCCTGAGAATTTATATGCCCCCTTCAGGGGATGGGGGCTAAAAAAAAGGCAGGCCGATTACATCGCGCCGCTACAACCACCTACTCTTGCTGCATTCCTGCCCTGGGAGGTTTCAGCAGGAGCTGGCCGTGTAAGACCTGCCGGGCGCAAATGTAAAATATAATTGCCAAAAAAATACTTATTGTTGCGTTAAGTTGCTGCTGTTTAGGGTAACGGCGCTCACCAGTTGGTCTGCCCGGTCGCTTAGCGAACGGTAATAAACAAGAATGGTGTAGGAATTTTCTGTTTCAGAAAAATTTCCTTCTGTGTCTGCAGTTTCTGCTGCACTGCTTTTACTCCCGTACGCTTTGGTGATATAGGTGTAATAATAATAACCGTTTTTAAGCAGCAAGGTTTTTTCAAATACCCCTTTATCCGTATTGTAATCCAGCTCGCAGATATTATCATCGCCGGCGCCGGTTGCCAGCTCACCTGTCATAAATACTTTTTTGCCGGTAAAATCAGCAGCGTTTTTAGGAACAAACATGAAATGCACATTGGCGTAATCGCCCTGCCACCAGGGATTATTTACATCAGTCGTGCTTATGTCGAAGAAGCCGTTCCGATCTACATAGCTTACATAACGAAGGCCGGTGCGCTGCATGTCCGGCTTCAGCCACACATCAAAAGGCACTATGTTTTGATTAACGCTGTCAACGCGCTCACTCTGAAAACGGAAGCTTTTCAGGTCAACCCAGCGATATGGCCTGCCGCCGGGAAAAACCAGCGTTGTTTCATTATTGTATTCATACATATTGTTGCGCATGAAGGTGGGCTGTATATCCGTAACCGCATTATCCCACCTGAAATTTTGCAGTACGACCACCTTTAACTGTTGCTGGGGATTTACAATATTCAGTTTTGTTTTATCAATCGTAAACTGCAGTTTCTGATGGGTGCGGAATAATTGTGTATTGAAAGGCTGCGTAATTTTTGCGCTCACTGAAATTATATCATTCAATACCAAAATACGCCGTGTGAACGCAAGCTTTGATGTATCGCCGTTCAGGTAAACCTTCAGCAAATAATTGCCGCTGAGTTTTGGAATGCAGTTTTGCTCCGGCAATGCGGCCTGGTAATGCACGTATTTTGTTTTGGCCACAGATGAATTGCGGTATTGCGTCAGCCTGCCTTGTGTAAAGCCCTGCAAATAATCAAACGGGCTGAGGTTGGCCGGCTGCCAGTCGGCATCGCATAAAACGTAGGTATAATTGTAATTTTTAATGTTGCTGCTGAAATCATCAAAATGCAGTTCCAGGCTGCCGGTGGCATTAAGGCTTACTATAGGATAAGCATCCTGGTTGCCGGCAGGAAACAGTTTTATGCCATGAATATTGGGCATATAGATTTTATCGGGTTGCTGTGCAGCGAGATGAGAAACCAGCAGCAGGGAAATAATGGCCGTGAAAAGAAATTGTTTCATGAATTATAATGCTGAGGCTTCAAATGTAGGATAAGTAAGCATTAAAACCGGCAAATGTAACCAGGGCAGACGCATTAAAATTCTTATGAAGAGCCATCGGCTCGATTCAATTTTGTAAAGCCGTGCTTTAGCGCGGTTATAGATGAATTTTGATAGAGGTGAGTGCCAGCGGCACAGCCTGCCCCGACTATTCGGGGATGCATAATATAACGAGCCAATGGCTCTCAACAACATTTTGGTGGTTTAAAACGGGTTGAAACCCATTTTTACAATATTTTTTCGAGGCTACGCCTCTTTTTATACATTTAAAATTTTAACGCGTCTGCCCTGCAAATGTAATATTGCAACATGGTGTTATATGCCGCAGGGGATAAAGAGGGAATTGGCTGTTATGCAACAGGTGGGCTTTATGTTTAACTGCTGGTGCAGGATTTTGCGCGTATCTGCATTACACCTTACGCCTTTCGACATTTTTACCGTGAGTTTTACTCACGGCTATTCAAACCTCCCTGCCCGGGCATGGTTCAAGTATGCAGGGCTTAAGTTGACCAGCTATGGTGCCTCACCAAGCATTTTTGTTTTTCATTTCATTTAAGTTAATGAGGATACAAACAAATAGCGCCGATGCAATTATTAGCTATTTAGCTATTACTAACAGAGGAAGAAAAAGAGATTTTATTGATATTTATTTTTTGATGAAAAAATTCTCACTGAAAAATATGCTTGCGTTTTTTACGGAAAAATTTGAAAGCGACAACTATTATTTAATCGTTCGTAGCCTTGTTTATTTTGAAGATGCTGATAAAGACCAGGAACCTAAATGTTTTTTTAAAGAAAACTGGGATGAAATAAAACATTACATAACCAATGAAGTAAAAAAGGTTAGTTTTTAATGTTGAATTTAAACAACTGCCTCGTTTCGCTATCCTTCCGCTCACCACAGATTTTATAAACGTTACACCTGCAGGAAGTTTTAAACCCGGCAGTGGTTAATATAAAGCTTTAATTAGTTAATATTGTAGTCAAACAACAGGAAATAATGAGCACACCAAAACTTAACCGTTCACTTGGCCTTCAATTAGTAATTGTACTTGTAATAGGCAATATTATTGGTTCCGGCGTGTATAAGAAAGTGGCGCCTATGACGGCGGAACTGCATTCCTCAGGCTGGGTGCTTGTTTGCTGGGCATTGGCTGGCATCATCAGTTTGTTTGGCGCCTTGTGCAATGCTGAAGTGGCCGGCCTGCTGGCCGATACCGGCGGCGAATATGTTTACTATCAAAAAATATACAACAGGTTTTTTGCTTTTTTGTTTGGCTGGAGTTTGTTTGCCGTTATACAAACCGCTGCCATTTCTGCACTGGCTTATGTGTTTGCAGAATCGCTTAACAGTATTGTGCATTTCCCGGAGCTATTGCCTTCACTGGCTGATGCAAGCGTTGGCGGTGTGTTCTATCCCTTTGCTGATTTAAGTGTAAAGCTGGTTGCCATTCTGCTTATTATATTATTAACATGGATAAATACCCTGGGTATTAAAACCGGCGCTGAAGTAAGCATGGCTGTACTGATACTGGTGTTTGGCAGCGTCTTTACTATTATTGTATTTGGCCTGGCCAGCCATGCGGCCGACACAAGCAGTATATCAATGGCTGTTGATAATAACACGCCGGTTACCGTGAGCGCTGTGTTTACGGCAATGCTCGCTGCATTCTGGGGCTACCAGGGCTGGGCTTCTGCCGGTTATGTGGGCGGCGAAATAAAAGAGGCTAAACGCAATTTGCCGCGCGGCATTGTTATCGGCATAATAACAATTATTGTTTTATACCTGCTGGTAAATACAACTTATCTTTCTTTGTTATCCATTCCCCAATTAGATGAAATTTATAAAGCGGGCAATAAGATTGCAGCCATTGAAGCGGTAAGAAGCTTCTGGGGCGATAACGGCGTTTTATTTATTTCCCTGTTAATCGTAGTTACAACATTAGGCTGTTGCAATACAACTATACTTTCAAGCTGCCGCACGTATTTTGCCATGGCCAATGAAGGATTGTTTTTTAAAAATGCAAGAAAGCTGAACCGCAAACAGGCGCCGGTAAATTCATTATGGGTGCAAGGTATTTGGGCCTGCCTGTTGGTATTATCCGGCACTTTCGACCAATTAACTGACATGATAATTTTTGCCGTTTTTATTTTTTATGGCGCCACTACTTTAGGCGTATTTATCCTGCGTAAGAAAATGCCCGATGCGCCAAGGCAGTACAAGGTTTGGGGCTATCCTGTTGTTCCCGCTATTGTGGTTGTTTTTTGCGCGGTGCTTATTGTAAACACCGTGTTCAGCCGGCCGAGGGAAGCCGCAATTGGCGCAGCTTTAATGCTTACCGGTGTACCCTTGTATTACTGGTTTAGGCGAAAGAATAATATTGTTACAGATAAAGGTTAAGCATCTGCCAGTCAGCAGTTGTTTCAGGAATGCAACGCTGCATACACTTCAACAAATTTTTTTACAGCCTCCCTGCCTTTTTCGCCCAGCGCTATTGAAAAATCGTTTACATATAAATCAATATGCTGTCGCATTACGTGTTCGCTCATTTCCTGTGCATGCAGCCTTACATAATCACTCAGCGTTTCATAATTGTATTTAAAAGCGTATTCAACGCTTTGCTTTATTAAGCTGTCAACTTGTTTTAAAATGACATTTTCTATATTTCTTTTTGCAACGATGCCGCCTAATGGAATCGGTAATTGTGTTGTTGTTTCCCAGTAATCGCCCAGGTCAATCAGTTTATGCAAGCCTTTATCCTGGTATGTAAACCTGTTCTCATGGATAATCACGCCGGCATCAACATCGCCGCTTAAAACGGCATCTTCAATCTGGTTAAATACTTTAAACACTTTGTTCTTTGCTTCTGGAAATGCAAGCGAAAAAAGAACATGTGCTGTTGTATTCTCGCCTGGTATAGCAATTAGTTTATCAGTTAAATTATTTGTATCAACGGGTGTTTTTGCAATCAGTAAAGGGCCAACGCCTTTGCCCAGTGCGCCGCCACTTTCAAGCAAAGTATAATTGTTTAAAACCAGCGGCAATACGCCATAGCTTATTTTGCTTACATCGGGTTTTTGCTGTAACGCCCAATTGTTAAGCGTTTGCACATCTTCCAGCACTACATCAAAATCAAGATCGCCGGTATCTATTTTTTTATTGACCAATGCATCAAAAATAAAGGTGTCGTTAGGACAAGGTGAAAAACCAAGCGTTAATTTCATTCGTACAAGTTTGTTTTTTCAATGGTCTCATGTCTGTCCCGAACTTGCTTCGGGAGAACGCCTTAATATAATATTTCGCTTTGTGTGAAAAAATTGACACAGGCGTTTCCTATAAACAACTAAGCCATTTTATAAAGTTTATCAATGTATTTTATGAGCGTTGAGTTGAGATTGTTCATGGCTTCCCGCATCAGCCATTTGTTTTTATCTCTTTCACCAATGTAGTTGCTGAGCGCACGAATCTGCATAAACGGCGTGCCGGTACTGCGGCATACATAATGCAGAGCAGCGCCTTCCATTGACTCGGTTACCGGATCAAATTTTTTGATAAGCTGTTTTATGCGTTCCTTGCGCGTGGTTATCTCGTTTACTGTAATGCCGTTTACGGTTTTTAATTTCAGCAAATTGAATTTTTCAATATGCTGATTGGGCAGAGCAGCTTTTTCATACGGATGATAATTTGATTTCTCGAGCTTCATATTAAAAAGGTCGCGCCACTTGCCGTTTTCTTCTACACCGAGATCACCTGCAAGGTCTTTCTCAACCGCTACAACTTTACCTAATGCAATTGATGTATTAAAACAGCCGGCCAGTCCCGCCTGCAGCAGTAAATCCGGTTTTTCTTCAAGCACTAATTTGGCCAGCGAAAATGTGGATGCCAGCATGCCCACACCGGATTGATGAAAATAAACCTTAAACCGCCTGCTTTTCTCTGTATATAACTTATCAAGTTTTGTAAAGCAGGGCATCCATTCGCCAACGGTAGCCGCCGTAATAAATACACGCATAGCGGCCAAATTTCGGGATAAATGTTAAAAACTGCCGGTAAAGAAAATTTTTAAACCGGATTTTTGTTCACGGCCGCGTATGCAAGATGAAATTTGTGCATCAGCAGCCATCATGTAAAAACTGCTATGGAATTTATTTTTAATTTGGCACGGTTTTGATTTTTATCAACATGCTTTTTTAAACAAGCTATAAAAAGCAGCTTATATGATCACCAAAAAATTTTATTTCCTTATTTGTTCCAGCCTTTGCGCCCTGCTTTTTACCAATTGCCGCAGCGGCCTGGTAACTATGACAAACGCCTGCTACAACGCTATTAAAGAAGGTAATGCCTACAATGCGTCCGGTAATTACAGCGCTGCCGCTGATAAGTTTAATATCGTACTGCAAAAATGCGATGCCTACGATGCCAAAGAAAAAGGCTATGCCGGCCTGGCCACAGCTTATAACGGCATGCAGCAGTACAGCGAAGCCCTGAATACAGCTAACGCTGGTTTAAAGATCAGCAATACCAGCGTTGACAACCTGTTTCAGAAAGCGGCGGCTGAACTGGGCCTGAATATGCAGGCCGAAGCCAAAGCAGATTTTGCAAAAATTATTGATATGACAACAAAAAACCGCAATGTAAAAGACCGCGCTACCATTTATGCAAAAATTGCGGAGCTTGACCTTAAGCAAAACATGTACAGCGATGCCGCAAATAATGTGGAAGCTGCCATTAGAACAGATAATACCAACCCTGATTTTTATATTTTAAAAGGCGATGTATATGCTGCGCAGAGCATGTACACCGATGCTATATCTGCTTACAACCAGGCTATAACATATAGCGGCAACAGCGCCAGGGTTTGGCAGGCAAAAGTGGAAGCTGAAACGAAGATGATGCAGAAAAAGTACGGCACAGGCAGTAATACATCAGACCTTGCTGCGAAGATATCTGCCGCCGACAGGCAAACGCTTTGCTCGGATATTGCACAGGCCAAAAATTATGGCGTGAATATGCAAAGCATAGACCTGCTTCAATTAGCGATTTGTAAATAACTCTAACAATAATAAACATGAAAAAAATATTTGTATATGCGTGGATGGCTGCACTTATAATTTCAGGATGTAAAAGCATGAACAACACCCAAAAAGGCACGGCTATCGGCACCGGCGCAGGCGCCGGTGTTGGCGCAGCGGCAGGCTCCATAATCGGTGGAAAAAAAGGTACGGCTATCGGCGCTATTATTGGCGCTGCTGTTGGCGGAACAGGCGGTTATTTAATTGGCCGCAATATGGATAAACAGGCAAAAGAAATAAAACAAAAAATACCGGATGCACAGGTAGAGCGTGTGGGCGAAGGCATTAATGTAACCTTTAACTCTGCCCTGTTGTTTAAAATTAATTCGAGCGCGCTAAGCGATTCCGCAATGGCAGGCCTTGATAAAGTGGCTGAAGTGTTTGTAAAATATCCTGAAACCAATATTTTGGTGGAGGGCCATACCGATGATACAGGCACCGATGCTTTCAATATGCAGCTTTCAGAAAAAAGGGCAGAATCGGTAACAAGCTACCTGGAGTCGAAAGGCGTTGCTGCCGGCAGGTTTACGGTGAAATGGTATGGCGAAACCCAGCCTAAATATCCAAATACCAGCGAAGCCAACCGCATTTTAAACCGTCGTGTTGAACTTGCCATTGTGGCAAATGAAGCAATGAAACAGGATGCCAAAAGCGGCAATATAGACACAACGGGCATAAAATAAAATCGTATTGGTTGATAATAGTGAATGAATAAGTACGATTTTTTACTTCTGCCTCACCAGCACATCATTAATCATAAAATTTTCGCCGCCATTCACCGCTATGTTATACACAGGTTGTATGCCTTTGGCGCTTTCTGTTTTGCTTAGCACCACAAATGGTTCATAACGCTTTGTTGCTTCATTGTAGCAAAGCATGGTTTCTCCTTCCTGTACGCGGCTAATTTCTTTTTTAGATGTGATGGTTTCTACCGGATGGTTGGGTGTAGCTTCAATCAGCCTTGTTTCAAGCCGGATGTTGTAACCCTTAACGTTTGCACATTCCTCTGCATGCACTAAAAGCAAACTTGTAATAGCATAGTTTCTGGCGGGGTGCTTCACCAATTCTTTTACCTGTTGCTTAACGGTTTCGCCATTGCTGCTCCTGGTAATGATCTCATCACCGGGCAGAATATCTTTCAACAATTTTTCAGAGCCATCGGCCATGGCAACAAGCTGGCTCCCGGGAAAGCATATATCCATGCCATACGTTCCGTCTTCATCCTTTACATTTTTGTTTAACGATTTGTATAGCTGAAAACTGAATTCCTTCGAAAGGATGTAGGATATCTTTAAAATATAATTCGCTTCTTCTTTATTGATGTTATCAATATCAGTGAAATAAGCATTCCATACTGCTGAATCGCTGGGAAAAGATGGCTGCACTGCCGTATATAATTTTCCTTTTTCGCTGGTATAGTAAATAACAGTGCCTATTTCCTGCATGCTGTCTTTGGAATATAAGGTGTACAGGTCAATGCGCTTTTTCAAGCCGTCGCTGCCGGTAACGAAATAAGGTTTGCGCATGGCATAACGGTCCAGTACATATTTGTTTTCAAGCTTTATATATGTATCATTATCCAGGTCGCTTACTTTAAATGTTTTGGCTTTTTCGTAATCTGCCATAGTTAATGGGCGTATCTTATTTTCTGTTTGCGCAAATACATGTATTGCTGCAATGGTTACGAGTAACAGAGCGATAATTTTTTTCATGCAGTAAGAATGATTAAAAATGATGATTGAAAATGGCTGAAATATATATGCTTTGCGCTCTGCGAAGTCTCCGAACCTGAAGTGTTCGAAACCTGCATTAACGCTCCGCGATCCGTATGATCGCCCACGTGTGTAGAAATAATTGTGCCAGGGGGATTTCCACACCGTAGGTGTGGTACATGTAAACGTTCCGTTCCAATGGAACGGTAAAGAAACATTACGGGCAGCATTGTACACACGTTAAGCCTCTATGAGGCTTTAAGAAAATGGTTTCGAATAGTTATGGTCTCCGGGCTTCGCAGAGCCTATGCGCCAAGTGTCCAGACCTGTATTTAATAAAATGATTGTTTATTGTATAAGAACCGCATTGCCGGCAATATAAAAATCCCTAAAGCGAAGCCTTTACGATATTTCTTTAAATGCCTGGGCAAAGGCTTCCATTTCGTCCATGCGGCCAATGCTTACACGGCACCAGTTTTTATTGTTGAATTTCCAGAAGCGCACAGCAACGCTGCGCTTCATTAATTCCTGCGTAAAACGTTCGCCGTCCATTTGTATGGGAAACAACACAAAGTTGGTGCCTGATGGTATGTATTCATAGCCTTCCGCTTCGAGCACTTTATATAAATATTGTTTGCTTTTGTTGGTTTTATCAAGCACATCGGCCATGTAAGGCGCATCCTGGTAAGCAGCGATGGCTGCGTTAATGGCTGGGGAAGAAAGGCTGAAATCGTTGTAGGTATAGTGCTCGAGCAGTTTAATGGTTTCCGGTTGTGCAATGGCATATCCTACGCGCAGGCCGGCAAAACCATACAGCTTGGAAAAGGTTCTTGCCACAATTATATTTACACCTTCATTTATAAGGCTGATCATGGTTGAGCCTTTAGGGTCGGGCATATAATCAATGTATGCTTCATCAATAAACACCGTTGTTTTTTTAGAAATGCGGCGGCAGAAATCTTTCAGCTTATTGGTATCGGTATATGTAGCGGTAGGATTATTGGGGTTGCAGATATACACCAGTTTGGTGGATGGGTCTATTGCTTTTTCCATCGCATCCAGGTCTAACCTGTAATCGGCGGTAAGCGGCACTTTTATGCATTTGCCGCCAAAAGCTTCCACATGTCCGGTGAGGTCATCATAGCTGGGCGTTGCGGTTACAATGGTCCCGCCATTACTGCTGTAATAAGAAGCGGCGCCCAGCAAGATGCCGCTGGAACCGGCAGAGAGCATGATGGTATTATCTTTTAAGCCTTCATGCGCCTGTATCTTTTCCTTAAAAACCGTTTCTTCATTTATAGAATAACGGCATGATGTTGCCAGCGATTCTATAATGGCCTGCTTCGCTTTTTCCGAAGGTCCGAAAGGATTCTCATTAGCAAATAAACGGGCTTTTAAAACGCCTGGAACGTTGCGTGCCATTTCAAAATCGCTGGGCATTCCCGCTGCAATTTTTCGGGCGGGCGTTGCTGTAACATGATTGAGCACAGATGGCGCAAATGCGGCAGCGCCTGCCAGTAACGAACTTTTTTTAAGCCATGACCTGCGGTTCATAATTGGTTTACATTTTAGTTTGAATAAAAAATTCCTATGGAAAGCAGCGTCTGTTTTTTAAACAACAAGTTGTTTAATTATTTTGTTGGGTAACGGGAAATTGTGAGCCCGTGAACTTATGAACTTTTTAAACCAAAACCTTAAGCTTTAAGCCTGCTTCATCATTGCACTTGCTGATAACTAACCCTTTGTTCTGTAATTCTGCTGTGAATATCTGCTACCGTTTTCCGGGCCGATTCAAAAGCCCCGGCCATCCATGCATTAAGATAAGTGAGATGCTCTCCTGCAAAATACACATTCTTTTCGGGTTTAAGCAATGCTTTGTAAAAACTTTTCCTGGTTTCGCCGGTGTATAATGCCCAGCCGCCCAGGCTGTATTGCGTTTTATGCCAGCTCACCGAAAATGAGTGCTCAAATTCCTTATCGTATTGCGGGTGAATAAGCCTGCCCTTTTGCAAGGCCAGTTGTTCGCGTTCTTTAAAGCTTAGCTCGCCGGTACGCATTGCTTTATCATTGAAATTGTAGTAGCCAATTAAAATACCTTTCTGGGAAAGGTAGTCGTTTGACGGATAGAATATTTGTGTAAGCTCGTTGTTGGTATGCGTAATGCCGCCATATATCTGTTCATCCTCCTCCCAGAAACGGCGTTTGAACTGCAGGCCTATTTTGCCTGTTTGTATGTAAGGAATAAAATCAATGGCGCGGCTTACATCGCTGGAAAAATTATTGTCAATATTGCTGAGCACGGGCAAAGGAATGGTGCAGATGCACAGGTCGCCGCTGATGGTTTTGGCCTGATTATTTTGTGTATAAGCTACCGTTACACCATCTGCTGTATTTTTTATGGACGTTACAGCCGCATCAAAGCTGACGGAAGGCTTTACTTTTGCTTCCAGGGCTTTGGCAATGGCATCATTGCCGCCAACAGCCTGCATTAATACCATTTGCAGTTCGAGCACATATTCAGCAACATTGTAAAAATCGGGCTCCATCAACCCGGATCCAATTATATCAGCCAGCTTATAGGCTACACTGAATTCCGGTGGAGCGTCGGCAGCGCCGGGATAGGTTTTAAAACCCCGCCTGTCTGAGGCCTTATACAATTTATCAATGCTTAACCCGCCTTCAGCTTTTATATATTCAACAAATTTCTGTGCGTCTTCCAGCGTTAAACCTGTATCCAGCGCTTTGGTGTCTATGGCTTTGGCAAGCAGTTCTGCCATATAACCACGTATATCATTATGTATTTCCCTGACCCTTATTTTTTTGTTTGACAACGGCCCTTTGCCCTCACTATAAAAATAAGTGGCTTCATTAATATTATTATATACCTGAACCGGAACGCCCAGTTCTTTGCAGTAATGCAAGGTTAATAAATGATGATGGGGTATGCGGGAAGGCCCGGCATTAAAATAAAGCCCGGCATCAAACATGGCTGTTTGCTGTGGCATATTTACTTCCTGGTTTATGCTGCCTCTTCTTACGCTGAAACACCTGCCACCACTGCGCTCCCGGGCTTCGAGAATGGTGCATTTGTAACCCAGTTTCTGCAGCTCATAAGCGCTTGCCATGCCGGCCAAACCGGCGCCAAGAATAATGATGTGCCTGCCGTTGCCACTTCCGGTTAAATTAAACGCATGAGCAGGGGCCTGTTTTAATAAACCAAGTGCCATCATTGCAGGATAAGAAAGGCCTGCCTTGCTTATATCCGTTAAAAAATGTCTTCGGGTTATGCTCATATTCGTTAATTGTGGTAACTGCAATATAAGGGTAAAATGAATGGCGATTACAGGCAGCCGCATAATAATCAGGGCTGTTCAATTCTACCGTATAAAAAAGGTAGTAAACAATATAGATGTGAATAACTTTGTAATGAACTAAAAAACAGAGGAATACACACTATGTCTTGTCCTAAAAAAGTAGACACTATTACTATTATTAGTTTTTCTTAAAGGCAAAACACCTGTAGTAAAATCAACAGGTCAAAGGTTTTCACTCAATATGATATCGGCTATCAGTAATAAAGGTCATTTACAGTTTATGCTGATAGATAAGTTCAACGGCAAAGTATTTATTGAGTTTTTGAAACGAATGATTTGATACAGTAAACAAAAAATATTCTTTGTAACGGATGGTCACCCTGCTCATAAAACAAAAGAATTGAAAGCATGGCTGGAAGAAAACAAAAAACGCATAGAAGTGTTTTTTATTCCGCCCTATATCCCGGAGTTGAACGCCCAGGAATATTTGAACCAGGATATAAAGACCAATGTGATCGGCAAAAAACGCCCTATTAATAAAGCTGAAATGCGCGCCAATGTTGAGAATTTTATGCATGAAAGAAAAAACAACAAAAAGCAGGTGCAAAAGTATTATTTCCATGTAAAGCACGTCAGATATGCAGCGTAGAGAACAGGGCTGTTCAATTCTATTTTACGTGTGAATAACTATGATGTATCCCACGTATTTTCAAAGACAGGAAGATGGTTTTAACTGAATTTCGCCTGTGGGTCATTTGCAGTTATACCTTGTATCTATACCAAAAAATGGAATTTGTGCATAACTTTTTTTCTACGATCTAGAATTGAACAGCCCTGTGTATGCCGGGCTTTTATTGTTCGATTAAAATCTTCTTAAATAATCAGCATGGCATCGCCGTAGCTAAAGAAGCGGTATTTATCTTTTATTGCCTTTTTATATGCTTCTATGATAAGATCGTAACCTGCAAAGGCGCAAGCCATAATTAATAAGCTTGTTTTTGGCAGGTGGAAGTTTGTAACCAGGCTATCGGCAACATTAAAATTGTATGGCGGGTGAATGAAAATATTGGTCCAGCCTTCACTTGGCTTTAAAAGCTTTTGCGCCGTGAAACTTGTTTCCATGGCGCGCATGGTGGTAGTGCCTATGGAACAAATGCGGTGATTGGTATCTTTTGCTTTATTTACAATCTGGCAACATTCTTCATCAATACGGTAATATTCCGCATCCATTTTATGCTTGCTCAGGTCTTCCACTTCTATCGGGCGAAAAGTGCCGAGGCCTGTGTGCAATGTAAGCTCAGCAAAGCGAATCCCTTTTATTTCACAACGTTTTATTAATTCCTTGCTAAAATGAAAACCCGCTGTGGGCGCAGCCACAGCGCCTTCATTTTTTGCATATACGGTTTGATAACGCTCTTTATCTTCTTCATCGGGCTTGCGTTTTATGTATTTGGGAAGAGGTGTTTCGCCTAAAAATTCAAGCATATTGCGAAAGCTTGCATCATCGCCTTCCCACAAAAAGCGAATGGTTCTGCCGCGGCTCGTGGTGTTGTCAATTACTTCGGCAACCAGCTCATCGTTCTCGCCAAAATATAATTTATTGCCTACGCGGATCTTTCTTGCCGGGTCAACAATTACATCCCAAAGGCGGTTTGGCTTATTCAGTTCACGCAATAAAAACACTTCAATGCGGGCGCCGGTTTTTTCTTTACGGCCATACATGCGCGCAGGAAAAACCTTGGTATTGTTTACCACAAAAACATCTTTGTCATCAAAATAATCAAGAATATCTTTAAAATGTTTGTTTTCAAGCTGCCCTGTCTGGCGATGCACAACCATCATGCGGCTGTCTTCGCGGCGCTTTGTAGGGTTTTGTGCAATAAGATTAAGAGGAAGATCAAAACGGAATTGGGAAAGTTTCATCTGAATGTTTGTTTTTTCTATTGCAGATGAAATGCCGGTTATATTCAAATGCGGCATTTCATGTGTTTGTTTCTAAAAATTCTACTGCCACATTCAAACCGCTTCCGCCTTACGGGGCGGTTAAAGCGCAGTACGCCTTTCAAAAATAAAGGGTGCAAAGGTAATTTAAAAAGTTTTTATCAGGAAGCCTTTAACA
This sequence comes from Parafilimonas sp., assembly GCF_047606085.1. Lineage (GTDB taxonomy): Bacteria > Bacteroidota > Bacteroidia > Chitinophagales > Chitinophagaceae > Parafilimonas. Next base: position 1,186 of record NZ_JASGEX010000148.1, on the reverse strand, counting down.
AGAAAATAAAATTCGCGCTGCTTCTGCGGCTATACATCAAACGGCGCAATACGCTGAACCATGCGCAACAGCAACCCGCCATCCTTTACATTAAGCTATTATCTTTGAAGCATAATCAAACTGTTAAAGAATGAAACGCATTGCCTGTTACCTTTTTATTTTTTGCTTTGTTTTTTCTTTAAGCCTGCATGCACAGCAACCTCCTTTTTTTAATGATATTCAGAAATTCAAAGAGCAGGACAGCATTAATCATCCGCCGCTGCATCCCATATTATTTATCGGCAGCTCCTCTTTTACAAAGTGGACCGATGTGCAATCGTATTTCCCGGATTATACTATTCTCAACCGCGGCTTTGGCGGTTCTTCTTTACCAGACCTGATACGTTATGCCAACGACATCATCTTTCCTTACAATCCGAAAGAGATCGTTATTTATTGTGGTGAAAATGATTTTGCAGTAAAAGATTCCGTGCCTGCCGGTATGGTGTTTGAACGTTTTAAAACTTTATATGCCATCATCCGTTCGAAGCTGGCAGATGTGCCTGTTGTGTTTATTTCCATTAAGCCCAGCCCGAGCAGGAGGAAGTACTGGCCGCAGATGGTTGAAGCAAACAGGATGATTAAAGAATATATCGGCGCACAAAAAAACACATCGTTTGTTGATGTTTATCAGCTTATGCTAAATGACAGCCAAGAAGCCAGGCCTGAAATATTTTTAAGCGACAGCCTGCACATGAATGCCAATGGTTATGCTATATGGCAGAAAGCCATACAGCCGTATTTAGTGAAATAGTGTAGTAACCTTCAGGAGCTGTTTGAGTTAGTAACATTAACTCAATTTATAGTATAGATCATCCATTAACCTGGGTGTGCGGATTATTTAAAAGTGCTTGTTTTACCCGCTGTCCGAAATAAGAATTCTTATTATTCGTTGACAATTTATCGTATAATGGCTTAACCACTTTATTTATGTCTTCTACAGGTATTAATTTGGAATATATAGAAAGTGCATAAGGTGTTAGATATGATAATGGGTGTTCAATAATGTAATTATAATAATATTCAATGACTATCCGTAATTTGGAAATAGCTAATTATATTAGTATTTTTGTCTAAAATAATTAGCTATGAATATGTCAGAATTTTTCAGCAGGTATGCCGATGAAGATAGCTGCCGCCGTTTTTT
>NZ_JASGEX010000147.1:0-19416 GCF_047606085.1 Parafilimonas sp. | reverse complement strand
TCAATGAATGCTTTGCATTTCCAAAGGAGAAGGGCAGGAAAAAAACATGATTTTTTGCATGTTTTATGAGTTTTAGGGCGTCGGAAGTCCTCTCCTTTGGAGAACCTGTCCCGGCCATTCGGGAGGACTTAGGTGAGGTCTGTCTGCAAGCTTTAAACATATTGCTTATCCCGAACTCACATTATTTAATTATATGCCGTCCGGGTAAAAATTATCGGATTTCCCGAAACCCTTTGCCAAAGCGGGTTCTGGCCCTCTCCTTTGGAGAACTTGTCCCGACCACTCGAGAGGGGTTGGGGGTGAGGTCTAACATTGAAATACAAGGCTTTAAATATTTTAGTCGGACAACAATGAATTTAATTAAACTTATACAGCACATCCAGCGAAAAGCTGGAAAGTGTTGAATTGTCTTTTGAAATACCGTTGTATCCAAAATCAATTATAAATTTATTGGCTTCGTAACCCAATTGTGGCTGGTAATTAAAACCTGTGCCCTCGGCAGCGCCGGTTAAAATAGCAACGCCCAGTTTGGCGCCAAGAAAAAATTGCGGTGCAATATTAATTTTTGGGCCGGCTACAATGGGAATCATTCCCTGGTCTTTATACCTATAATCTGCACCTAATGGCAAATCAACCGTTTTACCGAAGAAATTGGTAAACCCTGTTGAACCGTAAATGGAGAACATATTGTTTACATGATATTCCGGCTCAAGGGTAAACCCCAACCCAACGGAATGGGAATCGCTGAAATCGCCAACCGGGAATCCGAGATTTAAACCGGCTGCAAAACTAAAATCTCCCGAATACCTTTTTTGTGCCTGCGCCGGCAGAAGATAGATACTTAATAACAGAGGCAGCATGAATCTTTTCATCTATATTGGATTTTTGTTTAAGAAATAAATAAGCCGTAATACAAAAAAATATGCCAAGGTAGTTTTAGCCTTATTCCGGGATAAATAAAAACAGGTATCAAAGCCTTATTAAAGGTTAACGTCTCTGCCGGCAATTTCTGCGAAGGTTAATCTTAAACGGCTTGTCAGGAGCTCCCGGTGCGTATGCTCCGAAGGAGCAATTATTGCTCTGAATGTGTAAACGGTCGGACGCTTCAAAGCGTCAGACCGATAGCAATTTCCGGAACGTAAAAGTTTAGAAGTGACTGTCCTGTTCAATTAACCTTTTCACTCAGCCATTGCTGCCGTCCATAACCCGGGAAAACATGCTTTTCACTGTGATAGGAAGAACGCACCAGCGGCCCGCTTTCCACGTAATCAAAACCAAGCGAATACCCGATTTCTCTGAATTCGGCAAATTCATCCGGATGCACAAAACGTTCCACCGGCAAATGCCTGGTAGTTGGCTGGAGGTATTGGCCAAGGGTAAGCACATCAAGATTTACGGCAGCAAGATCATTCATCGTTTCAATTACTTCTTCTTTGGTCTCACCAAGGCCGAGCATAATACCCGTTTTGGTGCGAACGCCCAATTCTTTTAAATAGCGAAGCACTTCGAGGCTGCGGCGGTATTTTGCCTGAATGCGCACCTGGCGTGTGAGGCGTTCAACGGTTTCCATGTTGTGGCTGATGACTTCCGGCGCTGCTTCAGCAACTTTTTCTATTTGTTCGTGTATGCCTTTAAAGTCGGGAATCAAAGTTTCAAGTGTTGTATCGGGATTAAGCGCTTTTACAGCTTTAATAGTATTGAACCAGATAGTTGAACCGCCGTCTTTCAGTTCATCCCTGTCAACACTGGTAATTACCGCATGTTTCACCTTCATTAAATGAATAGCTTCGGCCACACGCTGCGGCTCATCCCAGTCAACGGGTTCGGGCCGGCCGGTAGCTACAGCGCAAAAACCGCAACTGCGTGTACAAATATTGCCCAATATCATAAACGTTGCCGTTCCGGCGCCCCAGCATTCACCCATATTCGGGCAATTGCCGCTTTCACAAATTGTATGCAGCTTATGCGTATCCACCAGGTTGCGCACATGCTTGTAGCTTTCGCCAATCGGCAATTTTACGCGCAACCAGTTTGGTTTTTGATATCTCGGTTTGATATTTTGCTGCGATGCGCAGGCTGTAATCTGTTCCATGCTCTGTTCTCCAATTATTTTACAACATCACCTGTCTTGAAAATGCTTTCATTTTAAAAACAGGTAAAATTATGACTAAAGCCGGTTATGAAGAAATTTGGGCGGAAACGCCTGCCCTGCCCTGGCATATTTTACTTTCCTGTTACAGTTTTGCTTTTTTTAGGGGTTGCTTTTTTAGCAGCAGTTTTTAAATTTTTAGTTTTGGGTTTTGTTTTTTTCACGGCTGTTTTTTCGCGGTTGCTTTCCCATATTTTATTACTGGTTTTTTCTACCTGCGCCAATGTTTTTTTAGAAATAACGGATTTATCTTTTGCTGTAATGTCTTCTTCCGATGCATATTTATCATTATGCTTAATGAGCAGCCAGCTATTCTCTCCCTGGTAGTTGGTTTTCACCAGCGCAAACTCGCCTTTCAGCTTTTTGCCATGCATAACAATTTTTAAACTGCCGGCCTTTAACTGCTTCAGCAAAATCTTTTCATTTTCCTTTTTGTTGCCGGTATCTTCCAATGGTGTATAGGTACCTTCATCCCAAACGATCACAGTACCTGCGCCATAATTGCCTTCGGGAATAATGCCTTCAAAATTGCGGTAATCAAAAGGATGGTCTTCCACCATCATGGCCAAACGCTTGTCTTCCGGGTTAAGCGAAGGGCCTTTGGGCACAGCCCAGCTTTTTAAAACGCCATCCATTTCCAGGCGAAAATCGTAATGCAGGCGGCTGGCATCATGCTTTTGCACTACAAAAACCAGCTCGTTTTTTAATGCTTTTCCGCCGGTGGGTTCCGGCGTTTTATTAAAGCTGCGCTTCTTTTTATATAAGGAAAGGCTCATGAAATTTTTTAAGTAATATATCAAATAACCCGCCAAAGGAATAAACCCCGAGGGTTTCAAAAACCCTCGGGGTTTATTTAGTGCAAACATCCTATCAACCCTTCCTTTTTATTACTATACAAGGTGTAAAAAAGTGATTTTGTGTTGTTCGGTTTTAGCTCCCCTCTCCTTTGGAGAACTTGTCCCGACCATTCGGGAGGGGTTGGGGGTGAGGTCTGACAAAGAAATATTATTCACTAATTTATCCCTTGCGTACTATAATACGGCAGAATGAAAGTTGAATTTAAATGCTTTACCCAAATAAAGGCCAATTAATATTTTGAGGCGTCAGGTCGTTTCATTTTAGCCCTAAGATTGAAATGTTAATGGTAAATTTCAATACTACCAACCTGTGCCATTACGGCCGGAAATTTTTTGTGAACGGGTTGTTCAGAGATTTGCGTGGGTAAATTTTGTTAACCATATAAGCCATGTAAGATTATGTCAGCTACTTTGTAGTAATGTATCTTCTTGCATGTCTTACATGGTTCATTTACCGGTAATAAAACAGTGTAAGGAGAAAATACAGCCACTGGTCCAGCCTGCCCCGATTATTTCGGGTCATGCACCTGACCAGATCGGGCATCTCCTTATTAAACATAAAGTCGTCAAAATAGGTTTGGTAATTATAAATTATAAGCAACAGATTCCCGCCTTCCCGAATCAAGTCCGGGACCAGGTCGCGGGAAGGACGTGCAGGAGCTTCATTTGTTTTATCAGCATTAAAATTTATATCTCTGTTACATGCCAGGAATAAAACAATGTAAACCTCATTTACCTTCATATAAAATAATCCCCAGGAGGTTTGTGCAAACATTGTAGAAACCTTAAAAGCTTTAGTTATGATTAATTTTTATTATTGCAGCAACGGGTAACAATAAATCACAATGAATAGTAATGATGAAATTAAAAACAGCTCTGGTTTTCCTGCTCTGCACGATTTGTTTTGGTTCGTTAAAGGCACAAAAATTTTACAGGCAAACAGCGGCTTCACAATACTGGGTTGACAGCGTGTTCAACTCTTTAACGCCGGCGCAGCGCATTGCCCAGTTAATGGTAGTGCGGGAAAGTTCTGTGGCATCAGGCCGGCCGGTATTTTTAAATGCACAGGTTGAAAAACTCATCCGCGATTATAATATCGGCTCTATATGTTTATTCCAGGGCGGCCCGCTGAAACAGGCACAGTTCCTCAATTATTTTCAGCAGATAGCACAAACGCCTTTAATGGTTTGTATTGATGGCGAAACCGGCCTGGGCATGCGCATGACAGACAGTGTGTTTAAATTTCCGGACCAGCTTACCATTGGCGCCGTGCAGGATGCTGCTCTTGCTTATGAAGTGGGCAAGGCTATTGGCGACCAGTGCAAACGCATAGGCATACAGGTAAATTATGCGCCTGTTGTTGACATTAATAATAATCCCAACAACCCTGTTATCAACTTTCGCTCATTTGGCGAAGACAGGTACAAAGTAGCTTTATTGGGCACACAGCTTATGCGCGGCATGCAGGAAGAAAACGTAATGGCCTGCGCCAAACATTTTCCCGGCCACGGCGATGTAAGTGTTGATTCGCACCTCGACCTGCCGGTTATTTCCAAATCGTTCGGCGCACTGGATTCGCTTGAACTGTATCCGTTCAAAGCTTTATTCAATGAAGGCGTGGGCAGTGTTATGATTGCGCATTTAAGCATTCCCGCCATTGATAATACACCACACCTTCCAACATCTTTATCACAAAAAAATGTAACCGGCCTTTTACGAAACCAGCTTGGCTTTAAAGGCATTTCTTTTACCGATGCGCTGGAAATGCAGGGCGTAGCAAAATATTATCCGCAGGGCGAAGCTGCCGTTCAGTCTTTACTGGCCGGCAATGATATGCTTTGTTTGCCCGGCGATGTGCCGCAGGCCATTCAAAAAATACAAACAGCCATTGCCAATAAAGTGCTCGATTCAATTGATATTAATAACCGCGTAAAAAAAGTATTGCTGGCAAAGTATAACCTGGGTTTGAATAAGGTTGGGTACATCAATCCCAATAATTTGTATAACGATCTTAATAAAGATGTGCTGCCTTTAAGAAAAAAGGTGGCAAGAAATGCCTTCACTTTGCTGCGGTTAAAAGATGATGATGTTTTCCCGCTGAAACCCGGCAAAAAAATAGCCTACGTTGGTGTTGGCGAATTTGATACCAGCGGCGCTTTGGCCACCTTTCTTAAAATAGAAAAAGATGCGGATGTTTTTTTAATGAATTATAACGATGGCGCTGCTGTTGCAGCAGCCATTGAAAAGGCGGTTGACAGCAATTATGATGCGGTTATCATTGGCGTGCATGGTTTAAAAAAATATCCTTCGGGCAATTTCGGCTTATCCGCCAATGCGCTTGGGCTTATAAAAAACCTGCAATCAAACAACAAAGCATTAACCATGCTGTTTGGCAACCCTTATGCACTTAAAAACTTTTGCGATGCAGATAATGTAATGGCCTGTTATGAAGATGATGCCACTTTTCAGGAAGCGGCATTCAGCTGGCTGGAAGGCGAATTTGTGGCCCAAGGTAAATTGCCTGTAACGGTTTGCGATGCTTTTCATTACGGCGATGGCATTGTGAACTTAGGTTTGAAAGAATTGCAAACAGCCAGCCCCGCTGAAGTTGGTTTAGACAGCGCAAAACTTTTTACCATTGACAGCCTGGCCAGCGATGCGATTGCACAGCATGCAACGCCCGGTTGTGTTGTAATGGTTGTAAAAGATAATAAGATAGTGCTCGATAAAGCTTACGGCAAACTCACTTATTATACCAATGAGCCAGCAACCCTGCAAAGCGTTTATGACCTTGCTTCCGTAACAAAAATTTCTGCCACCACCATTTCGGTAATGAAATTGTGGGAAGAGGGCCTGCTTGATCTTGATAAAACACTTGGTTATTATTTACCCTGGGTGCGCGGCACCAGCAAAAGCAATTTAACGTTAAGAAATGTGCTCCTGCACCAGGCTGGTTTAATTGCATTCATTCCTTTTTATAAAGAAATAATTGAAGCAAACGGTGATCCTCAACCAGGGTATTTCCAGCGGTTTGATGATTCAGGTTACAGCGTACATGTAGCCGATACCATGTACATGCGCAACGATTGGGTTGATACCATGTATGCCCGCATTTTGCAAAGCTGGCTCTCTCCAAAAAAAGAATTTGTTTACAGTGATAACGATTTTATCTTCCTCGGCAAGATTGCAGAACAGTTAACGGGCCTTCCGCTGAACGAGTATGTGGCCAAAACATTTTACAAGCCCATGCATTTATACAATACCACGTTTAAGCCCAACGAACATATCCCTATCAACAACATTGCCCCAACGGAAGAGGAACAATATTTCCGGCTGCAATTGCTTAGAGGTTATGTGCACGACCCCGGCGCTGCCATGTTTGGCGGCGTGGCCGGCCATGCAGGCCTGTTCAGCAATGCGCATGACCTCGCCATTTTATACAGTATGTTATTAAACGGCGGCGTGTGGGATGGTGTGCGTTACCTCAAAAAAGAAACCATTGATTATTTCACGGCTTATGGCAGCAACATCAGCCGCAGGGGCCTGGGCTGGGACAAGCCCGAGAAAGACAATTACAAGCAGGATATTCCTTACCCGTGTTTAAGTGCATCACCGCAAACCTACGGCCACACCGGCTTTACGGGCATCGGCATTTGGGTAGATCCCAAATACGATCTCATCTTCATCTTCCTTTCCAACCGCGTTAATCCTGATGGCGGTTCCAATAATAAACTCTCCACTTTAAAAGTGCGCATGAACATGATGGAAACCATTTATCAATCTATGCTGAATAAATAAAATAATACGTCTCTATCATATTGAATAAACGGCTTGAAAAGTTTCTCTGAATATAACCTGTTGTGCAAAGTTTTTAAAGAGAAAAGAGAAATCGTTACAGTTGCTTTTGCAATAAAGTTATTTGTTCCAAAAACTCTGGTAAGCGATACTGTATGGTTTCCCAAACAATACTTTGGTTAATACCAAAATATTCATTGTATTATAAAGTTCCGGAAATCTTTTATAATGCGCCATTCCACCTGTGGATGTTGTAACTTAAAATTATCCGGTATTCTCGAAGTTGCTTCACCTATAATTTCAAAACTTCTTTCCACAGCATATCTTGTTTTAATATCTGCTTCATAGTTATCCTGCAGCATACCTTTTGTAAATTCCATTATGTTATTAATGGCGCCGGTAATGTCTTCCAATAAAAAGGGCAATGCTCTTTCAGACATGAATAAGGCTTTTTTCTACAAAGGATAAATATTTAAGTTGGATGCCCCTGCGGGATACAAGGTCTATTTTAGTATTGAAAGTATCTTCCAGCACATGGGCTATTCTTATATAGTCAAACCCATCAATCTTTGCATTAAAGTCTATAAGAATATCAATATCGCTTTGCTCGTTATAATCGCCACGGGCATAAGAACCAAATAAACCCAATTCGGAAATAGGGTACTTTTTTTCCAATTCCGGCTTTTTGGCTTTCAGCATATTTAATATTTCACCCGTTGTGTACATGCAAGTCAAAATTATTTAAAAAAGCACCTTCTTTACAATTATATTTCAAACACCTTCCTGTTTCCATTATGTCTTATGCAGAAACAAGATATGATTAACACTTTAAGAAGATTGTGGGTTAAGGGATAAAAGCTAAAGCTTTTTTTGAATCATGTTATGTTATCAGCAGTTGGTGCTTCGTGGCAGCTAAACCCCGAGGGTTTCAAAAACCCTCGGGGTTTACAGATCACTCACCTCAACAACATATCTTTGAGCAACAAGTTTTCAAATTTATAATTACATCATTATGCCAAAGAAAGATTCAAAAGCAAAGCATAAAACAGTATTCAGCAAAGATTCACTCAGCTTCCTGAAAGAATATATCAACACCGCATCGCCTGTCGGCTTTGAAAGCAACGGGCAAAAAGTATGGCTCAATTATATAAAAGATTATGTGGACACCACTTTCACCGATCCTTACGGCACTGCTGTTGGTGTTATCAATCCCGATGCGCCATTCAAAGTTGTAATAGAAGCCCATGCCGATGAAATAAGCTGGTTTGTTAATTATATAAACGACCAGGGTTTAATTTATCTTAAACGCAATGGCGGCGTTGATCACCAGATTGCGCCGGCTATGCGCGTAATTATTCATGGCCGCAAAGGCCCTGTAAAAGCAGTGTTTGGCTGGCCTGCTATTCATACACGGCATTCAGTGCAGGATGCAAAAGAGCCGCAGCCAAAGCCGGATAATTTATTCCTCGATTGCGGCGCCCGCAGCAGACAGGAAGCCGAAGCATTAGGCATACACATTGGCGCTGTAGTTACCTACCAGGATGGCTTTGATGAACTGGCGCATAACTATTTCATCGGCCGCGCCATGGATAACCGCGTTGGCGGTTTTATGATCGCTGAAGTAGCAAGGCTCATTAAACAAAACAGAAAAAAACTGCCCTTTGGTTTGTACGTGGTGAATGCGGTGCAGGAAGAAATTGGCCTGCGCGGCGCTGAAATGATTGCCCGCCGCATAAAGCCAAATGTTGCGATTGTAACCGACGTAACACATGACACAACAACGCCCATGATCAATAAAATTATTGAAGGCGATATTGCCTGCGGCAAAGGCGCTGCATTAGCGTATGCGCCTGCTATTCACAATAAATTATTATCGTTTGTGGAAAGTATTGCAGATAAGAAAAAGATTCCTGTGCAGTGGCGCACTTTGAGCCGGTCAACGGGTACCGATACGGATAGCTTTGCTTATGCCAATGATGGCTGCCCTTCGGTTTTAATTTCAATACCCTTACGCTACATGCACACAACGGTAGAAATGCTGCATAAGGACGATATTGAAAATACCATTCGTTTAATGTATGAAAGTGTTACAGCATTAACGCCGGAAACAAATCTTAGTTATTTATAAATGGCGTCAAACGTCAATCGTCAAACGTGAATGTAAGAACGTGAGGATATTAAGTCGCCGGTGGTCTGACGCTTTAAAGCGTCAGACCGTTAACTTAGCATTGAAAAATCAACCTGCCAATAACAATAATCCAATTCCGAAGTTTTCACGTTTGACCCTGCCCGACTGATTCGGTCAGGCGGGGATTCACGTTTCACGTAAATAAATTCCACGCCTTTGCAGCAGCAATATGATTATATCATCACCGGCGCAGGATGTGCAGGCTTAAGCCTTCTGCACAGGATGATGCTGCATCCCTTCTTCAATCAAAAAAAAATATTGCTGATTGATAAAGCTGCAAAAAACAGCAACGACAGAACCTGGTGCTTTTGGGAAGAGCAAAACGGCTTGTTTGAAGATATTGTATATCATAGCTGGCAACAAATAGATTTTTATTCAAAAGAATTTTCCGCACGCTATGATCTTGATCCCTATCAGTACAAAATGATCCGCAGCATTGATTTGTATGCCGCTGTTTTAGACAAAGCCAAAAAGCTTGCAAATATTGATATTGTATATGATGAAGTGAACGCCCTATCCGGCAATGAAACGTATGCAATGGTATCAACAGGCAATCAAACATACAATGCAGGCTGTATTTTTAACAGCATCATTTTTGACGACTGGAGGCAACAGGCACTGCAGCAGAAGCATGTGCATATTTTATTGCAGCATTTTAAAGGCTGGTTAATTGAAACAGTAACAGATGTTTTTGATGAGCGCATTGCCACGTTCATGGATTTCAGGATAAGCCAGGAGAAAGGCGCTGCATTTGTGTATGTTTTGCCCGTTGCCAAAAACCGGGCGCTTGTTGAATACACTTTGTTTTCTGAAAATACGTTGAGCGATGAAGCATATAACGATGGGCTTAGAAGCTATATCCACCAGCAACTAAACATTCAAACGTATAGCTTATTGCATACGGAAAGCGGTGTTATACCCATGACAAATTATGCTTTCCCGAAGGGCAAAGGCCGCATCCTGAATATAGGCGCTGCAGGCGGGCAAACAAAAGGCAGCAGTGGTTATACCTTTCAGTTTATTCAAAAGCATTCGACAAACATTATTGAAGCACTGGTGCAGGGAAAAAATCCGCTGCAGTTACAATCAATATTTGATAAACGTTTTCTTTTATACGATGGCATATTGCTGAATGTTTTAAAGCATAAAAAAATGGACGGCGCTGCATTGTTTGCCCGGCTTTTTAAAAACAACCAGCCGCAGGTTATCTTTAAATTTTTAGATAATGAAACCAACCTGGGAGAAGAACTGAAAATAATGGGCAGTGTTTCAAAAAATATATTTTTGCCTGCCGCTTTAAAACAAATTTTCTAAACTATATTCACGCCCATACCAAAACAGCTTATTTTATATGCCCCTTCTTGAAGATCAGCTTACAATAAAACGCTCAACCATTCCCGGTGCAGGCAAAGGCTTATTCACCAGAAAATTTATTGCCAAAGGCACACGCATTGTGCAGTATAAAGGTTATACCACCACCTGGAAAGCCGTGCAGCAGCGCAAAGATTTTAATGGCTATGTGTATTACATTAACCGCAATACGGTTATTGATGCAAAGAATTATGTAACCACGTTTGCCCGTTATGCCAACGATGCCAATGGCCTCACCCGCATTAAAAATGTGAAGAATAACTGCACCTATATAGTAGAAGGCAACAGGGTTTTTGTGGAAGCATTGAAAGATATTCATCCGGGCGAAGAACTGTTTGTTTCTTACGGCAGGGCATATTGGGAGGTAATACGCTATAATATGAAGCTCTCTGTTTGAATGGGGATTTTGAAAGATGGATAAGATGAAAAGGGCTAAGCCTGTCTTATACAAGTTGCTGGTTGCTTCTCTTTCTGAAAAGATACATATAAGTTTTTGGGAAATGCCTGCATAATAACGAATATCGCTCCGGGATTATAATTGATTGCTGCCTTTTATAAAAGCACCCTCCTGAACGTTACAATATATCGTTTTACAAAAAACTTTTTCCTGTTGTTTTTTTTCTTTTCCCGCTGCGTATAAAATACGGTAGTGGTGCGGGGTTTTCCCCATAGGCAATGGCTATACGGTGAATGTAAGTTTGGCGTGCTGTTTTTTTTGATGCAATCAATATAAATAATACACCTATGTTTAACAATGTTGCCCTCGATGTTTTTATTGGGCTGGTCTTCATCTTTCTTCTGTATAGCTTATTAGCTACGATACTGCAGGAAATAATAGCCACAAAATTTTGCTTCAGGTCCAAAGTTTTGGAAAAAGCAATTCTTCGAATGTTGGAAGATGGTAAAACTACTTCAACCTCTGCTATATGGGACAGGATTGTTTCTACTGTAAGGCTTTTTGGAACGCCCAACCTGCTTAAAGATAAAGTTGTTGCCGCCTGGTTTTATGCGCACCCTTTAATAAAATACCTTGGAGAAGATAATACGTACAGCAAACCTGCTTATTTATCTGCCCAAAACTTTTCGAAGGTGATGATTGATTTGCTGAAAGGTTTTGGCAATACGGATATTAATGAAACCCAGGCGGTTGCCAATTCAATAAATAATGAAACCATTTTTAAGATACCGATAAATGCAGAACATGATAAAAACAACCCTGCTATAAAAGCAATACTGCACCAGAGGCAGGGCACAATTATAAACGCCTTGGATACGGTGAAGATAAACACAGATACAGCCCTGTTCTTAAAATCACTTTGGCAGGACTCGGGCGCTGACCTTGATAAATTTAAAACCGGCCTTGAAAAATGGTTTGATGATACAATGGAAAGATGTACCGGCTGGTATAAAAGATATAACAGGGCTGTATTATTTGTTTTAGGATTTATAATCGCGGTTTTTTTTAACGTAGATACCATAGCTATTCATCGTGTGCTTTCTACAAACGATAACGCAAGGGAGGGCCTGGTTAATATGGCAATAAGCAAACAGCAACAGTATGGTGAAATAATCAAAAATCTTGATTCACAAAAAGGTGGTAATGATTCATTGCAGAAGCAGGCATTACATGCTGCAGATTCCGTTTATAAGGAAACTTATCAATTGCTGTCAAAAGATGCAAATGAAGCCGGTACCGTTTTAGGATTGGGAAGGCCCTGGAAAGATTCGGTAAACTTTTTTAAGGATAGCCTCACCAGTAGTTTTTATGATAAAAAACAAAGGCTATCCGATAGTTTGTCTTTATTTAATAAGCTCACGCATAAAAGAGATTCAGGCTTGAATCGCCTTAACAGCCTGATTAAATCCTCACAAAGAAGCAAGACTTTTCAGCAAGACACAGCAAATCTTAATAAGGAAATGAATGAATATGCAGCTCAAATGCCTCTGATAGATGTTGTTGCATCACAGCAGCAATTGGCCAAAATGAATGCTTTCGAAGACAGGGCGAAGTATATTCATTCCCGCACTGCATGCAAACTGTTTGTATATGCCCCTAATCAAAATGGAGGCCTTGAAACATTTATTGGCTGGCTTCTTACCGCCTGGGCGCTTTGCCTCGGCGCGCCATTCTGGTTTGATATGCTTAACAAACTTATCAGCCTGCGCGGCACAGGAACCAAAATTGACCCTTCCGCGTCAGGCGGAGATAACACAAGCGCCGGCAAAACAACTTCAGCAGGCGCAGCCGGTGCAGTCCCTGTTGTAATAAACAATAATCCAAATCCGGTTGAGGAGGCTGTAGGTTAATTATGTTGTTACAAGTATCAGTTAACAGGTTAAACAGGCGCAGCGAGGTTCCGGTTAGCTTTAGCGATAAAAGCACTGTAATAGGCGTTGTTGAGCGCGGGTTTAAATTTGAAGGAGAACAGGTAGCAGGCATTACCAACCCCGCATTGGGCGAATGGTATAAAGATGCAACCGGTTCCTTTTACTGGGGTGGCGGGCTGCTTAAATTGCCCGGCCGCATTATTTCAAATTTTAAAGACCTGCCAATAAATCTCCCTTCCAATTTCAGGTTTGGGATTGATATATCACATCATAATAACCGCCTTGACTGGCAGGCTATTAAAAATGCAGCGTGCGAGTTTGTATTCATTAAAACTTCAGACGGCGTTAATACGCCCGATAAACAAGCCGCATTAAATGCGCAGGCGGCATTGCAGCAAAATCTCAGGATAGGGTATTATCATTTTTGCCATGCAGACATGAAAAGCGGCGGCACAATAGAAAGCGACGCGCAAAATGAAGCCAAAGATGCTATGAGCAGGATGCAAAATCTACCAACGGCTGACCTGCCCTTTGTGCTTGACCTGGAAGATGATAATACCCCGCTTTCGCCAAAGCAATACACAAACTGGGTAAAAATTTTCATTGCCACAATGGCACTGCCGTTCACCCAAAAAGGGATTATGATTTACAGCCGCAAAGAATTCCTTGACCGGCGTTTAGAACCTGGACATGGCCTCGGGCAACAGGTTAAACTGTGGATCTCACGTTATCCGGAGCATCCAGATATGAATAAGGTTCCCAGCCCGGCAGGCTGGAATGACTGGAGTATATGGCAATATAAAGACAAGGGGATTATAGGAACAAGCAGCCCTTTGGATCTAAATATCATGAAAGACGCAACTCTTTTTTAATACCGTTGTTATGGCATCCTTTAAAGTAAAAGTATCATTATTGAACGTTCGAACCGGACCGGTAGAAGATTTTACTGATAAGAAAAATGTAATTGGCAAGCTTAAAACAGAGGCGCCCTTTGAAAGTATAGATGAAAAAACAAATAAACTGGGTACATGGTATAAGGATGCTAATCAGCATTGGGTTTGGGGAGAGGGATTAATAATAAAAGAAAATAAAGCCGATTTTGTACGCCCGGAAAAAGTTGAAACACAACCAACCTTTACTAAAGTAATTATTGATGCTCAGGAATATTTAAATAAGAGGTTTGATGGAGAAAAGCTAACCGCGCAAATTGATTATAACTTTCTTTTAAATATAGAATCCACATTCAAAAATAATATGGGTTCTGGTATTAAGGTAGCAATTTTAGATACGGCAATTAGTAAACATATCAGTTTCAGAAATAAAGTTGAACGCCCTTTTGCTTCCGGTGCTGCATCTGATCATGGAACTTTTATTTCGGGCATTATTGCAGGAGCAGATAAAATTTCAGGAATCGCACCTAATGTTACATTAATTGAATTACCGTTGTATAATTCATATGGCTTCATACAAGACGATGACACCATTAAGAAATATTTTGACTTTATAAATAAAAGTAATGAGCTAATTATTTTAAATATAAGCCAAGCGGATGTATTAAAGCAATTTGAGGCTGAATTATCAAATCTAAAAAAATGCATTATAGTAGCTTCTGCAGGCATTAATAACGATTTACAAAATCAAGACCTATTCTTCCCCGCTAAACTACAAAATGCAATTTCAGTTGGCAGCGTAACGAAAAACTTTGCAAGCCTTGCCTTAAATACATCTTTCAATCGTCAGCTTAATTTTATATTACCATCTTTCAATTATGTTTCTTATACCAATGCCGGGCAAATAGAATTTGAAATCGATACAAGTAGTTTTTCTACAGCCGTAATTACATCAATAGTTGCCTTAATTGCAGCAGAAGATAATACTTTTGATTTGAATCTGATCAGATCAAAAATTACCACTTTAGCTCAGCCTTATTCAGACAAGAATAAAATCATTTCACTTAATCCGTTAATTCCATCAAAATGAAAAGAATAATATTTTTTATTTTAATTCTTTCATGCAAAAATTTGAAAAGTCAGGTACCCTTTTATGATGCGCAAGAATTGAAAAAACTTAAAGTAGGATCGAGGAATTTGCCCGCTCCCAATGAAAATATATTTGTTATACCTCAAGCTAACGAGGTATTCGAAATTGTAAAGTATTATGTCAATAGCGCCGATACAACCGATAAACAAATTATAGATGCTTTTGACAATAATCCATTTATCAGATTTCAGGGGCAGCCATTGGGTGGAAGTCCAAAAGGGAAAATTTCTTTTTTATCATCCGTCGGCAACCTCAACGTAACCTCTATCGCTGATGGCCTTGCACAATTCTTAATTAAACGCGGCAAAGAAGAATTAAATATTGCATTCTTTCAGCGCATGCAGGAGTTTTTAGAAAAGAATGAGGAAGCCAAAACGCTGTTTCCTTCAACCGTGCAGTTTTTAGGTAAAATAGCTTCATATCGTTATTCAGAGTTTCTGCCCACGCTGCGGGAAGCTTTTTATAAAGACATCAATAACCTCATAGTCAATCTTAATATTTTAATTGATCTGCCCAAATACCAGGATTTATTAAAAGCGCTTCCTGAAATACGGGTAGCCATACGCTCTGCAAAAATTATAAGTGAGCTTTCCCAACCGGATTCTTCCATGCACCCGGTAAATCTTATAAGCCATTTGGCCGGCTTGCACGAGTGGGGCGAGATGAATATTAACCTGGCAAGTTCCTGGCAAGTCTTGGATATAATTTCTCAAAGTGTAAGGCGTGTTGATACTGAAGTGGTAAAAAAGGATACAACAATAATAGCTAAAAAAGATACAGTTATCAATATTCCCAAAAAACTATCGGATGCAATAACGATTACGGAACCTGTAAAAGTTGATAGTGGTCAAAGTATCATTAAAGTAATCGAAAGTATTAAAACGAAAGTTTCAGATAGCATAGCTTGGATTAAATTCAGCGACTTCAATAAAAATATTCTGAGTGATTCCATTGCTCTGAAAATTTATCTCGGGTTGTTATATCAAAAGATGGATACAATAGCTTTCAGGGATGCCAATGGCAATCTTATAAAGGTTAGAGACTTTATGGATAGTAACAAAACGAATATTTTCAGGATCGCTGATCTGATAGAAAACTTTCTTGTTCTCGCAAATGATGTGGAACAATCCATTAAAACCCTGAAAGACAAAAAAGGCAACTTAACCAACGATGATTATTATACCTATATACAAAAAGCTATTGATGTTATTGATTACGGGTTTAAAGTAGCCAACACCATAAAAGATGGAATAGCTGATGACAGGTATATTAAAATAGCACGCAATGCAAATGACCTGTATAAAAATATTTATACCAAAAATTATAATGCGGCAGTAATGAATGGGTATAGTATTCTTGAAGAAGTATTAACTAAATATGATATTGCCACTCATGAAAAAGATAACAGGGTTATATCGTCTTTGCTACCCACTAATATATCCCAGACAGACAAATTTGCTATAGAAAAAGATTTGAAAAAATTATACTTGAAGCAAAGCAACCCTGATACGGTAAAAGGAGTTTTAACAGGATCAATAGATTTATCTGAGATAAATGATGTAACATTAAGTAAAAATCTATCAGCTGACATTGCCAAAATAACAACAGTTACGAGCAACCCGGTAAAATTGGACTCAATAGTAAAATATTTACAAATTTTTACGGTAATACAATCTGTTCCTGATAGCAACACTACTACTGTGGAAAAAATACTTCGGTATGGAAATATGATGGCAAGTATTGTAAAGGCAGAATCCTCCCAGGAAGCCGAAGCTGCCATCGAAGCCGCTGTTTTGCCTGCCGGGAGCTCATCCGTTAAGAAGAATACAGCCTGGAATTTTTCGCTTAACGCTTATATAGGCTGGTCATTTGGCAGGTCTGTGAATAGCACTGATAAAATAGATGGCAATAATTCTAAAACAGGAATTACCGCACCTGTGGGGTTTGCCGTTAGTAAGGGATTAGGGCATTATAAAAACGGTAACCCTATCGGATCAATAAGCCTGTATGGAACATTAATAGATGTTGGGGCGATTGCCGGCTATAGACTGAATGATGACAGCACAGCATTGGATTCAAAAATTACGCTGAATGACATTTTTGCCCCCGGCGGTTACCTGGTTTACGGATTTGGGTTGCCCATAAAAGGCTTTTCATATATTCCTTTGTCTGTTGGTTATGGCTGGCAGTATGGTTCTGAACTATACTATAAAAAAGATGATGGCACACTGGCTGTGTCAGATAAATCAAGGTGGAAGAGCAATTGGTTTGTTGCTATTGATATACCCCTTGTGAATTTTTATAGCAGGAATTATAAAAAGCAAAAATAAAAGCACCGGCGAATTAACCTGTATGTTCACCTTCAGCATTAATGCAGCAACGCTAAAACGATTGAATAGCCCGGCACGCCAGCCACCGGGCAAAGTTCCGGTTCGGCATTACGGAAATCTCGTTAGGCAACTGCAATGATAAATTTAAGCGATGTAAATGAAAGGAGTTATGAAGTGGAATGAACAGGATGATTTTTTAAAACTTATTTTATGAAAGAAAATGTGAGAATTATTCTTTGGCTGTTTCTTGTAAGCTGCATAGCAATATTTATTGCCTGCACTTGCAATATCAAGTATCCGGCTTCTTCAAATGACGCATCTGTTTCAGATACAACTCTATCTGGGCCCGATTCAAACCTTATAATTACCGATACAACAGCAAAGAACAACCTGCCTGACAGGCGGCCTGCAAGTATAGACACCTCAGCACAAGCGCCTCCGGAACAAAATCAACAGCAGCAACAACATCAGGCAGAAACTATGAGAGGATATGCAATAGTATATTGCCCGTCAAAAATGATTATTCATGTGCCATCGGTAATTGATGCAGCCATAACAAAAAATGAATTTGATTCTGCGTATGCAATATTTGTTAGAACAATACAACAGCAAAACCCCGGCACAAACGTTCAGCAGATAACAAAAGATGTTATAGGAGACAGCATAAACCTCTACAATAAAATGCGGGTTGACATAGAATTTGATCCGGATGATTTTAAACAAATTTCAAAAAATGAAATAACCGCCAAGTCCTTTAATAATTACAAAACCCTGGATTGGGAATGGATTATTAAACCATTGCGATCAACAAGAAAAAGTATAATTAAATTTAATTTCTATGGTATAGATCCTGATAATGACGAAAAAATCATCATTTTAGAAAAAACAATTAATGTAGCTGTAAAAGTTGATGCAAGAAGCTTTCTGGAAAAATGGAGTGATTTTTTGCTTGACGACCCAAAGACAACAATTACTGCTATATTAATACCACTGCTTAGCTTTTTTGGAGGATTTTTTACAGCCAAAAAAAGCAAGAAACAAACTACTTAGAAATGTTACTCAAGCTTAATGCGGAATATAAAACGCTACTACTTATGCAGCAACACTACATTACTGTCAATATACTGTTATGAAAACGTAAACACAGAACAAGACTCTTTTACTCAGAATTTTTATTGCAGCGGTTTTAATAAGTGCCCATAGTTTTATAAAGGCGCAGGATTCTATAAAAATGCTGGAAGAGACCCCCATTCCCCTTTGCTACCATGCAGATGCATATTATTATGAATATTCTTCAATGGCAAGATGGAAAAATAAGATTTTGCTTATTCCGCAAAGGCCTGGTAAAAGGAAAATAGAATCCGGCAAAGGAACTTATGTTACCGATAATTCCATACAAATAGCAATATTTGATGAGGATAGCGTACATACTAACAGATACCATACCATTACTAATATTGCACACCTGTCTATTAAAAATTCAAATGTTTTAGATAGCATTCGAGGCTATGGAGGAATTGAAGGCGCTGTGATTTTAGAGAATACGAACAGCATATATTTTACTATTGAGACGGATATAGAAACTTGTTACATAGTGAAAGGTTTTATTAATGAAGCAGACAGCTCTATACAGTTGGATGAGAAAATTTTACCACTGTCAAAACCACAGGATAAAGGCGATACTGCAAATGACAATGCAGGCTTTGAAAGCATAGCTTATCTTCCCAAACAAAATAAATTAATAGCTTTTTTTGAAAGAAACCGTTATCTGGATGTTGATAGGGCGATGCTTATAGATACTTCATTGAATACATCAACCATTCAATATTTAAAATTTGCCAGGCCATTATTATTCAGGTTAACCGATGTGGCATATTGGGGTGATGATACTTTAATCGGTATTAACCATCATTATAATGATTGTCATAAAGACACAATTGAATTTAAGTATTATATAGGAAAAGAAAATATAGAAAATGCAAAAGCGGCAATGTTTGGAGAAAACCCCTCAAGGTTTTCATTTACCAGGATTATAAAAATATTTTTTACAAAAGATAATAAAATTGACTGGAAGGAAGTGCAGAATCCCGTTTCCTTTTCTGATGATAACAGGGAAGGTGTTCTGCCATTTAAAGATGGCGTGTTAATGGTTGCTGACGGCGTGCCGCCCGGTAAACCCTGCAGGCTTTCGTATTTCAATTTAAAAGATCAATAAGAAATTTTGAATATCGCTTTATTAGTTCTCGAAAAACCACCGCCTTTGGCGGTGGTTATGTACTCGTGGCTATGCCGTATGTTTAAATTTGCTGCATGAGCAAGTATAAGAAGCAATCTCATGTAGTGTATAAGTGCGATTAT
>NZ_JASGEX010000146.1:0-8823 GCF_047606085.1 Parafilimonas sp. | reverse complement strand
AAATATTTTCTCTTGGGCTAAAGCCCTTTATGGGCCTGCTTTTTACTAACCCCAGGCTTAAGCCCGGGGTTATATATCTGAAACCCTTGCACAATGGGCTTTAGCCCAAGTTATCCGGACAATAATGATTCATAATAGAAAGATTAAAGATTTATTTATAGCATTTGCATACACGTATATCTCATCTTAATTTGCATATCTGAACATACAGGGCAAAACGGCATTTTTTTGGTATAAAGAGATTTTATGAACAATTACCTACAGCAAGTAACAATGGAATTAAAGGCCTGGCAAAAAAAGATGTTGCGCAAACCGGGATTGATCAACCGCCTTTCCAAAAAAATGCAAACCAAAATCAACAGCTATATACCGGAGAAAGTACATAAAGCCATTACAACCGCCATCAAACAAATGGTAAGAACCGTATTGTTCGGCGCAGGCATCACCACTTCAAAGCCTAATACAAAAGACAGCCTTGAAATTAAGGAACGCCTTATAGAAGAACGCATTAAATGGTATAAAACAACGGCGGCAGCAGAAGGCGGCGTTACAGGCGCCGGTGGTATTTTATTAGGCCTTGCAGATTTTCCTTTATTGCTGGCTATTAAAATAAAACTGCTGTTTGATATTGCGGCTATGTATGGATTTGATGTAAAAGATTATAAAGAGCGCATGTATATTTTATATATCATGCAACTTGCTTTTTCAAGTGATGAAGAAAGAAAAAATGTTTATCTGAAAATTGTTGACTGGGATGAGCACGCCAGGCAATTACCCGATGATATCAATCAATACGACTGGCGCACCTTTCAGCAGGAATACCGCGATTATCTCGATCTTGCAAAAATGGCACAACTCCTGCCGGTAATTGGCGCTCCCGTAGGGGTAATTGTAAATTATCGCTTAATAAAGAAGCTTGGCATAACAGCCATGAATGCATACAGGATGCGCCTGCTGGAATGATATTATTTCAGACTGGCTCAGTCTGGGAGACTGAGCCAGTCTGTTTTTTAACTTTCCATCATTATCATAATTTCATATAACCACTTTATCTTTCACGCGTGAAACCGGCATGATAATTTTCTCTCACACAAAGGGAATGCCTGCCTGCCGGTGAGGCAGGCATATAGCGGGGTTCTCCCGAAGCCAGTTCGGGACAGGCATGAGGCCATTGAGCAAACAAACTTGTACGAATGAAAAAAATAAGTTGTATTCTTTTACTGTTGCTTGCAATAAAATATAGCAATGCCCAAACATCCGGCAACCCTGTTCTCAAAGGCTGGTATGCAGACCCGGAAGCAGTTATCTTCAACAATCAATACTGGATATATCCAACTTATTCAGACATATATGATAAACAGGTTTTCTTCGATGCCTTTTCATCGCCTGATTTGGTGCATTGGAAAAAGCATGCACATATACTCGATACGGCTGCCATAAAATGGGCAAAGCGTGCTATGTGGGCGCCGGCCATCGTTGAAAAGAACAACAAATATTATTTCTTTTTTGGCGTTAACGATATTCAAAGCGATGAAGAATATGGCGGCATTGGCGTAGCTGTTGCTGATAAGCCTGAAGGCCCTTATAAAGATTACCTGGGCAAGCCGCTTATTGATAAATTTCATAACGGCGCACAGCCTATTGATCAATATGTTTTCCAGGATAAAGATGGCGCTTATTATATTATATACGGAGGATGGCGTCATTGCAATATCGCCCGTTTAAAAGATGATTTCACAGGAATTATTCCCATGCAGGATGGAACGCTGTTTAAAGAGATTACACCGGATAAATATGTGGAAGGCCCCTGCATGTTTATAAGAAATAATAAATATTATTTTATGTGGAGCGAAGGCGGCTGGACCGGCCCGGATTATTCCGTTTCTTATGCAGTAGCTGATTCACCCTTCGGGCCTTTTAAAAGGGCGGGTAAAATATTGCAGCAGGACAGCACGGTTGCAACAGGCGCGGGCCATCATTCCGTAATACACAATACGGCTACTGATAAATGGTATATTGTATATCACCGCAGGCCCTTGGGCGAAACAGCCGCGAATCATCGCGTAACCTGCATTGATGAAATGTTTTTTGATGACAGGGGCATGATAAAACCTGTAAAGCTAAGCTTTACAGGTGTGGCGCCACAGCCTTTGCAATAATTATGGCAGCGTGCTTTTATGACAGCATATCGGTTTTATAAATAATTATGAAGCAGGCCTGCAAAGCCTGAAAGATAATGTAAGCGGCGCCACCCTGCCTGAAATAAGTAATAATAACTTTAAAGAAAGCAATGCTGCCTGCAACAACCGTTTAAAATACCTGATTGGATTTTTGATATTAATGGCTGCAGCAGCCGGTTTGTTTTACATTCTTCGTGCAGATACTATTGATGACGGTAATGCGCAGGAACAAATTTGATACTTTTTAACTACCTTCTTATTTGATTCCTTCTCCAGATTTTACTCATTTGCAAACATTCCTAAATATCATCAATTTTATGTTGACTGAAATGTAAAAGATCTAATTGAAAGTGTGTAGAACAGGGTTTAAACAGAAAACTTGAGCTAAATATTCGATAAAAGCAATATTTATAGCTTTCACATCATACCGGAACCAACACCAGGAACAATACCAGCGCCGGGGTAACTACGCGGTCAGACGCATTAAAGCGTCAGACCGGTACTAAGCGCCCGGGCAAGCCAGAAGCCTGCTACCCTTTCAATCAATTTTATCAAAACACTAATTTTTAACTAATAAAGATAAAGTATAACAATCGCACCTTATCTTAGCCGGGTAGTGTCCTGGAATTTCTTTTTTTTAAAACAGAGATTCTTATGCCTGTTGCTCATACTAAACTAAATTGATAACAGATTTTATAACAGGCAAAATTGAAAAAGTTTTTTTGTGCTTTATTCTTTGGTGCGCTTCTATCCTGTACCTTAAAGGCCCAGCTGTGCACAGGCAGCCTTGGCAGTGCTGTAGTAAATATTGATTTTGGGTCGGGCAGCGGAAGGGGCGCTGCATTAGGCTCTTCATTTACGTCTTACTCGTATTCATCTTCCGGCTTTCCAAACGACGGTTACTATACCATCGCCAACTCCACTTCGGGTTTGCTAAGCAGCTGGTGGAGCACTTATGATCACGATTATCAGACAACCGGCGCCACCACCGGTTATATGATGGTTGTAAATGCAAGCCTTAGCGTAACCGATTATTTCTTCAAAGACACGGTTACCGGGCTATGCGCCGGCACCACTTACGAATTTGCTGCCTGGATACTCAACTTATTTAGTAATGGCAATACGGTTTATCCCAACCTTACTTTTAATATTTATGACGCCAGCAGCGGCGACGTGTTAGGTACCTATAATACCGGCAACATTACCGGGAGCACAACGGCTGTTGACTGGGAACAATATGGTTTTTATTTTACAGCAACCACCAATTCGGTAGTGCTGAAAATAACCAACAATAAGGCAGGGGCTGCGCCGGGAAATGACCTCGCCCTTGATGATATAACATTCAAGCCCTGCGGCGGCACAATAACTTCTTCGGTAAGCGATGGCACTGTGTCAAAAGAAATCTGCCTGGGCGCAGCCAATTCTGTGGAGCTTGTTTCCTCCTATTCTGCAGCCACAAGCAATACACAGTACCAATGGCAGGTAAGCACAGATGGGGGCACAACATGGTCTGATATCAGCGGCGCCACTTCTTCAACCTACACGGTAGATGACATTACAGAAGAAGGTACCTATTTATACAGGCTTGCTACTGCAGAAGGAACCAATATCAACTCATCCTCATGCCGCGTTTTATCAAATACAATAACGCTGATTGTAGATGCTTATTCCGCCGCTACGCTGCTTAGCTCCTATATTAACTGCGATGACTATACCTTCGATTTCGAAAATGAAGATTCTTCTTCTGATGTAGCCGGTTATTTATGGAGCTTTGGCGACGGGCAAACATCTTCATCGGCAAGCCCTTCGCATACATACGCAGATACGGGCACTTATTCCTTAACGCTCATTACCACAAATACCAATGGCTGCAGCGATACAGCAAGCTCAACCGTTAAAGTATATCCTGGTTTTACAGCTGCTTTTTCAGCTACCGGAAATTGCTACCTCTCCCCCTTTCAGTTTACAGACAAGTCTTCCGCCGTATATGGTACAATAAACAGTTGGAGCTGGGATTTTGGCGATGCCGCCACCACTGCAGATACGTCTTCTGAACAGAACCCTTCTTACACATTTTCCGCTACCGGGTCTTACACCGTTTCACTATCCGTTACAAGCTCAAAAGGCT
Organism: Parafilimonas sp.; assembly: GCF_047606085.1. Classification (GTDB taxonomy): domain Bacteria; phylum Bacteroidota; class Bacteroidia; order Chitinophagales; family Chitinophagaceae; genus Parafilimonas. The sequence goes on along the minus strand of NZ_JASGEX010000146.1, from coordinate 4,515 downwards.
GTTCCGGCACGGCAACGGAAACAGTAACAGCCTACGACAAGCCTTCCTTATATCTTCCTTTTACAGATACGCTCATCTGCGTAAACGACACCCTGCCCTTACTGGTTCAAACTTCGGCGGACAGTATAACCTGGTCGCCGGATTATTACATGATTGATTCAACGATTCATACAGCTACGGCAATAGTATATCCGCCGGATACCACCGTATATACAGTGGTGGTGGAAGAAAACGGCTGTATTGACAGCGCTACCGTTCAGGTAAATACCCTGCCTTTAATTACGGTAAGCTTCAGCGGCGATACCGCAATATGCAAAACAGACACCATAACATTGTATCCCCAAAGCGAGGCGCTCAGTTATGCCTGGCTTGAATCGCCATCTAACAACAGCCTCAGCAATTACTATATAAAAAACCCATTGGCTTCACCCGACACCACAACAACTTATTATGTAACAGCCAGCCTTGGCCATTGCCAGGACAGCGCCTCTGTTACTGTGTATGTTTCGGCTTACCCAACGGTGACCGTGAGCGCAGATACCTCAATTTGTTATGGAACAACAGCGCAATTGTATGGCTCCACCGATGCGGAGTATTTCTCATGGTCGCCAACCAGTTCATTAATTAACAGCAATACTTTAACGCCTATAGCAGGGCCAATGGATACAACTACATATTATTTAACGGTTCACGGAACGCCGTATTGCCCTAAATATGTTAGTGACAGTGTAACCGTTAATGTTGTGCCCAAACTTATCATCAATGCCGGGAACGATACAACGGTAGTTATAAGCCAGCCGCTGCAGTTTAATGTTACAGGCGGAGATACGGCCAGCGATTCCTATGTATGGAGCCCAACAACTGAATTAAGCAATTCTTTAATTTATAATCCTGTTGCAATATATACTGCAACAGACCCGGATTCAATTTCATATACAGTAAAAGTTACAACAGCAGAAGGCTGTACCGGATCGGATGAAATTACAGTAAGGATCATGAAAATTGCACCGGATATTTTGGTGCCTTCCGGGTTTACGCCCAACAGCGATAACCTAAACGATCTGCTAAAGGCCTTACCGTTTGGAATTAAAGAGTTTAAATTTTTCAATGTGTATAACCGTTATGGCCAGCTTATTTTTACCACAAAGCAGGCATCCAAAGGCTGGGATGGCACCCTAAACGGAACGCCACAGGGCAGCGGCACTTACGTATATATGACAAAAGGAATTGATTACCTCGGAAATGTAATTTTCAGAAAGGGAACGGTTGTCTTAATCCGGTAATTTTTTGCAATGCAATCTGCAGTTTTTATACGGGATCAACATCAGGCACAATATCCACACCGGCATAACGCTTGTTGAATTTTAAAATAGCAACCTGCTGGTTTGCCTGCTGCTTACATTGATGAATAAGCGCTGCATTACGCGGCAGCTTCAATAACAAATCCCAGATATATTTATTGCGCACACGGTTTATTACAGGCTGCGCCGGGCCGGTTATATATGGTTCAAAATCTTTTTTAATGCCTGCCGTAAAAATATTCGCCGCTTCTTCCGCAATATGATTTTCCTTATGCCGGAAAGAAAAATGTATCAGCCTGGTAAACGGCGGGTAATGATAGAATTGCCGGCTCTGAATATCAAAATCATACAAAGCCTTATAATCGTGTTCTTTCACAAATTTCAAAACAGGATGGTGCGTATTCCTCACCTGTATCAATACCTTGCCAGCATCATCTTTACGGCCCGCCCGCCCGCTCACCTGCTCCATCAGTTGAAAGGCACGCTCATTTACCCTAAAATCTGCAAAGTATAAAAGGCTGTCGGCATCCAGGATGCCAACAAGGTTTACATGCTCAAAATCCAGGCCCTTTACAATCATCTGTGTGCCAACCAGCAGGTTTATCTTTTGTTGCTCGAACAATTTTATCAGCGTATCATGGTTATTCTTTCCCTTCATGGTATCATAATCCATGCGGGCAACTTTTGCTATGGGAAATGTTTCAACAACCAGCTCTTCCAGTTTTTCCGTACCAAAATTCCGTTGCTTAAAATCGTGGCTGCAGCATTGCGGGCAGGTATATAAAACAGGATATTCTGTGCCGCAATAATGGCAAATCATTTTATTCTTTGCCTTATGGTATGTTAATGTAACGTCGCAGTTTTTACATTGCGGAATCCAGCCGCAAACATTACAGACCATGTATGGCGTATAACCGCGCCTGTTCTGAAAAAGCAATACCTGTTTATGCTGCGCCAGTGTTTCTTCTATGGCATCTTTTAATGGTGGTGCAATAAGCACACGTTCTTTGGATGAGATTTTTGTAAGATCAATTATTTCTATGGAAGGCAGTGTAGCATTACCATAACGTTCCTTCAGCTCGACCAATGCATATTTTTTTGTTTGTGCGTTGAAATAGGTTTCAACAGATGGTGTTGCACTGCCCAGTAAAACTTTTGCGCCGCCATCAGCAGTAAACAAAGAAGCATAATAAATGGCAGCATCCCTTGCCTGATAACGCGGTGCAGGATCCTGCTGTTTGTAAGAGGCATCATGTTCTTCATCAGCTATAATCAGCCCTAAATCTTTAAAAGGAAGGAACAATGCCGAACGTGCGCCCAGCAATATTTTCAGTTCGCCGCTTTTAATACGGTTCCAGATTTCAACCCTTTCATTGGCGTTAAACTTTGAATGATATACGGCAATGTAACCGCCAAAATGTTTTTGCAACCTTCGTATAATTTGCGCCGTTAATGCTATCTCAGGCAGCATGTACAAAACCTGTTTGCCCAGCCGGATATATTGTTCTATCAGCCTGATATAGATCTGTGTTTTGCCGCTGGCCGTAGCGCCATGCAAAAGGCAAACATTTTTTTCCCTGAATGAATCATTAATTTCATTCAAAGCAGTTTGCTGTGCAGGCGACAGCGTAAAATCAATATGAATATCTTTCGGAAGGCTTCTTATGCGGTTGATGGAACGCTTTTCTGCCAGCAAAATATTTTTATCAATCAAGCCTTTTAACTGGGCAGCGCTGGCATTTGATTTTTTTAATAAAGAAGGCTGCGTTACTTCGCCATCTTCTTTTATCAAATGCAGGTAAGACAAGAGCAATTCCATTTGCTTTGGCGCTCTTGTTGAAGTATTGAGTAATGCTGCCAGCTTTTCCTCATCGCGGTATTGCGGGTGCAGCATGATATAGAATTCCGTTTTCTCTTTATACTTTTCTTTCAGCTCTTCCCAGGCATGGCAAACATTTTTCTCAATCAGCTTCTTTATAACTGGATATACATACGATGCATCTAATAACTGCTGCACTTCGCTCAGCTTTAATTCTTTTTTTATGCTTAATGCTTCGGCAACGATGTATTCCTTATCATTCAAATTGCTGAAATCTTCATTATGCTCTTCATTCCAAACCAGGATGGTTTCGCTTGATAATTTAAGATTGGCCGGCATAGCCGCCTGCATTACTTCACCTTCGCTGCACATATAATAATCTGCAATCCATTGCCATAATTGCAATTGCTGTTCATGCAACAAAGGGTCATCATCTAAAATATTAAGGATGGGTTTAGGTTCAAAGCCTTTTGGTTTTTGATGGGTGATCTTTTTAATAATGCCGGAATACCGTTTATTCCTCAATTGCACTTCCACACGAATGCCCGGCTTTGCAGCCTGCTGAAATTGTTCGGGGATAAGCCAGGTATAGGTTTGCGGCAATGCAAGGGGAATGATGATTTCGGCATAAACGCCCCTGAAGCCCCCGGCCCCTGAAGGGATGTAGCCGCCCGCAATTCTGCCGTCGCTAATTTTTCTTTCGTCGCTATTTGTTTGAGTTGTACTGACATTTTTCCTGGATGATTGCATCTTGTCAATTTTCTTTTTAATGTTGGCTAAAACAATTTCCGGCTTGTTTATTACCTCTTCATTTTTAAAACGCATAACTGTGATGCCAAGACCTGTTAAATTAGCTTCCCTTTCTGCATCATTCTTTTTAATATCTTCTTGATTATGTATAGAACCATCTATCTCTATTATTAACTTTAAAGCATGGCAATAAAAATCTGCAACATAAATTGACAAAGGATGCTGCCTTCTGAACTTCAATTTCCACTCATTGGTTTTAAGATAATTCCATAATAATTCTTCTTCGCGCGTCATCCGGTTTCGCAAAGCTTCTGCTTTTTGAAATATAAGAGGGTGTGCTCCGTAATGCATTCCGCCCTTCCAACCCGATTTAGGCGAACATTGAAATAAAATTTTATAAGTCAACATCGTTTGAAGGAGACGATAATTAATATTTATTCAGGCCGGGCATAAAATTAAGGAAGTTAAATAACTCCCTTCAGGGTTGGGGCTTCGGGCTTCCATATCTTCTCAATCCTTCGTCCATAGCTGCATATACTTTCTGCTTAAGCAATTTTATATCCTGTTTATCGGTATAGCCTTCAACGCTTATTTCATCTAAAAACACACAACGGCTGATACCGGGCGTTAAAGAAAAGATGCTTT
>NZ_JASGEX010000145.1:0-2710 GCF_047606085.1 Parafilimonas sp. | reverse complement strand
TTTCTTATTTACAGCGAAGGCTGGGTGAAAGATGGTGATTTAAACACCGCTTACGGCCAGACGGTTGAGCCGCTGCCTTTTCATAACATGCCTTCTTATCCTTATACAGGAAAAGCGGCTTACCCTTTTGCAAAACATAAAGCATATATGCAACAGTACAACACAAGAAAAATAACTACGGATGATTTTAAAAATGCGCTCAAACCGCAAACAGGAAACCCGGCAACAGGAAGTAAGTAACATAATAACAGTAACGCTTAATTTGCGGTTGTTACAAATCATTTGAATAACATAGCTGTTAATGAATAATTCATTTAATATACCTGTTTCTAATTTCCAGGGAAGAATTCTTTTTGTTATTGCTATTGCCGCATTAGCCTATAGCAAGGCCTTCTCCCAGGAAGGCAACCTTCCGCCCAGGATGCTGGCTTATCAATACCTGCAGCAAAACCAGGTGAATGAAGCGGAATTTGCATTTATAAAAGCTATAAAAACAAGCCCCAAAGAAATTCTTAACTACAGGGACCTTGCCATTCTGTACCTGACTAAAAAAAATTACAGCAAAGCTGAAAGCACAGCCAAAGCTGGATTAAAAATAAAGCCGGATGATACAGAGGTAAGGTCTGTGCTGGCAAAACTGTATATACAGAAGGGCGACAGGCTAAATGCCATCCTGCAGTTAAAGGATATTGTAAAAAGAAGTCCCCGGAATGTTTTTGCTTACTATGCACTGGCCGATCTTGGCGCTTACAACAGCGCCATACAGGAAAATTTTTTATTGAAAGCATTGTCCATTGCACCGGCCAATATCGTTGTTAGGCTGAACCTGGCGGAATTGTTTATCCGCACTAACAAGGCCGATTCTGCCATTTACTATTTGCAGGGAATAAAAAAAACAGCCCCTGCGTTTTCACCGGCAGTGAGTTCAGCTTACAGCCAACTTATGCAATCGCTGCAGGCTGGCAATTTTTCAAATGCAAAGATGTATGCCGGCCGCTTTCACAGCCTGCTTGCATTAACCGGCGCATACATTGAAGCCTCATCATTGCTCGAAGGGCCAAAGCTGCCCGTTGGCTATGCTGCATTTGCATCAGGCCAGGTTGAAAACAAAAGCCGGAATGCAGGAAGGGGTTACCTTGCCAGCAAAGGTTTTGCCGATGCCACAGGGCCCTTAGGGTTGGAATTTGACAATGCCGGCCAAGCTGTAATTGCCGTAACGGATTATACAGATGCAGGTGACATGTATTTGTATGCCAGCAGCGTGGCAGCAGGCAGGCAAACCTGTCGTTTATTATCAAGCAAAATAGGCAGCTTCCGGGAAATAGCCGTCCCGGGCGGTATGGATCATACTGCAGAAGACCATGACGCGGTATTTATGGATTATGATAATGATGGCTATCCCGATCTTTTTATAGCTACCTCGAAAGGGATACTTCTTTGCAAAAACAATACAGACGGCACTTTCGCTTATGAGAAGAATAATATTGGCATAAGCCTTCCTTTGGATGTGCAGAAAATGCTTTTTGCAGATTTTGACCAGGATGGCGATCTGGATATATACGCCTCCACTGCAGGCGGCGGCAGATTTTTCCGTAATAACAGTAATGGCACATTTACGGAACAGGCAAATGCAATGGGGCTGGCTGCATCAGGCAGTACAGGCAATATGGATTTCAGCGATTATGATGGTGATGGCGACCTGGATATAATTACAGCCGGCGATACAAAGGGCCCGGTTTTATTCAGCAATAGCCGGCATTCAAAGTTTCAAAATGTTACCTCTTCAGCAAGGCTTAAAAATATAAAGTTCAGTGGAAAGGCAGTTGCTTTTGCAGATTATAATAACGATGGCACTCCCGATTTGTTTCTCAGCGGCAGCAACGGCCAGGGGTTTTTATTGAAAAATATCAACGGCAGTTATTTTTCCCCTGATGATGCGGCCTCTAAAGTATTTGCTGTTGCCCTGCGCAATATAAAGGTGTATGATGCCGCATTTTTAGACTATGACAATGATGGTTATGCAGACCTGCTGGTAACAGGAACAACGGGCAGTTCATCATCACGGGCTGTATGCCTGTTTCATAATGACGGGAAGGGCGGTTTTAGCGATGCCTCGTCTCTGTTGCCTCCCACAACCGGGCAGGCTACCCATATAGCCATTGCAGATTTTAATGCCGATGGCGATGATGATATTTTCCTGGCCGGGCCCGGCGGCATCAAACTGATAAGAAATGATATTGGCAACCTGAACCATTACATGCAGGTGCAGCTAACCGGCCTTTCTTACGGCAATAATAAAAACAACAGGCTGGGCATAGGCGCGCAGGTGGAACTGAAAGCAGGAGACCTGTACCAGGTTAAAACCATTAAAAGAGCGCTTACTAATTTTGGCATTGGCGTATGCACTTCACCTGACGCGGTGCGCATTGTATGGCCAAACGGCACGCCGCAATACATTAAAGACCCCTCAGCCAGTGAACGGATAATAGAAGAACAAATGCTGAAAGGCTCCTGCCCGTTTCTGTATGCGTGGAATGGAGAGCGGTATGAATTTGTAAAAGACATGATGTGGCGAAGCGCATTGGGCATGCCGCTGGCCATTAACGGGAAAGATACCACGTATGCCTTCTGCGATGCATCGAAGGAATACCTGCTTATTCCCGGTGAAAGCCTGAAGCCGAGGAACAATCAGTATTCCATCAAAATAACC
>NZ_JASGEX010000144.1:0-3528 GCF_047606085.1 Parafilimonas sp. | reverse complement strand
TTTTAGATACTTATGGCGATACCAGTGGTATTGATACGGATTGGTGGGGTTTGCTAACAAGGAAAGGAAAGCAGCAGCAATATAATATTTCGGCAAGCGGTGGGGATGAAAAAACTCAGTTTTATACTTCATTAGGTTATTTAAACCAGGAGGCTGCTGTAATTGGTTCTAATTTCAAGCGATATAATAGCGCATTAAGCCTTAGGAACAGATCATTAAAAAATCTGCTGATTGATTTTAGTGTATCCGGTTCTTTCCAAAATCAAAATGCACCATTGCAAAATGCAGCTTATTATGGAAGCCCTATTGCCGCCATATATTTCTTAAGGCCAACTCAAAATCCCTTCAATTCCGACGGATCGTATAACATTTCTACCAGCGGCGCTCTAAATTTTACCGGTTTTTATAACCCTTTATATGTTATAGCACATGATATTCAAAATTCCAAAACGGTTCAGGTAAAACCGGTATTAAATGTTGAATATAATATTTTAAACGGTTTAAAATATTCAACAAGATATGGAATTGATTATAACGGTGTGGAGGACGTTTATTATAATAACCCTAATCATGGAGATGGAGCCGGTACCAATGGATATGGTTATGCAGGTTATGCCAGGTACTTTTTGTATGATTGGACGAATTTATTGAGCTATCATAAAGACTTTTTAGGAAAAGATTTGTCAGCCGACCTGAAAGTGGGCTATGAAGCTATTTCGAGTAAGTATTATACATTTTATACCGATGCGTACGATTATTCAACAGATAAATTAACAGACTTAGTCAATGCCTCCACACCAACAACTGCTTATAGTAATAATTCAGACTATACTTTCGCATCTGCTTTATCTAATCTTATCCTTTCCTATAAAGGTAAATATTCTTTAACGGGCAGCTTCAGGCGTGATGGTTCTTCCCGTTTTGGTGCAGATAATAAATATGGAAATTTTTATTCTGTGGGCGGAGCATGGAATGCATCTGAAGAGTCGTTTATTAAAAATATTAAACAGGTTTCATTATTAAAACTTAGAGTTTCTTATGGTATTTCCGGTAACGCTGACATAGGTAATTATACAGCAACGCCATATCAAAGTTCAGGTTATAATTATAACGGTAATGCCGGAACTGCTTATGAATCAATAGGAAATACAAGTTTGAAATGGGAAAAAAGCAAACAATTTGATTTGGGGGTTGAATTGGGATTACTTAAAAACAGATTGAATTTTATTTTTGACTGGTATAAAAGAAACAGCGATGGCTTGTTGTACTCGGCGCCAATATCTCAAACTACAGGGTTTAGCTCTAAAACGGCTAATATCGGGGGATTACAAAACCAGGGTATTGAATTAACCATCAATGCAACACCTGTTCAAACCAATAATTTTACCTGGGACATTTCTGCAAATATTACGTATAACGTAAATAAAATAACCAGTTTGCCCACTAACAATGCTGACATTATTAGTGGTTTGTTCAGGCTTAGAGTTGGTCAGGACTATAGAAGTTTTTATACCTATCAATGGGCCGGAGTTGACCCTGATAATGGCGACCCGCTTTGGTACACAGATTCTACTAAATCGGCTACAACCAGCACCTATTCCAGTGCCAGCAAAGCTTATTTGAATAAAAGCGCCTCACCTAAATATTATGGCGGTATATCAAATACCTTTACTTACAAAGGATTTTCGCTTGCAATAGATATTAACTATAATTTCGGAAACTATGTATCCAATGCCAGTTATGCTGCTTATTTAACCGATGGCATTTATCTGTATGGGAAATATAAAAGTAATTTGAAGAGATGGACAACAGTGGGACAAAAAACCAATGTGCCTAAATATGTTTATGGAAGCACCAACAAATCCAATTCTACAAGCTCAAGATACATATATAATGGAAGTTATGTGAGATTAAGGAATATTGAATTTGCATATTCCGTACCCAGATCTGTTTTAAGCAAAACAAAAGTAATAACAAGCCTGAAGTTGTATGTGCGTGGGAGCAATTTATATACATGGGTAAAGGATAAAAATATCCCGTTCGATCCCGAACAAGGTGTAAACAGCGCTACAAGCTTTTATTTATTCCAATCACGGGCAGCAACTGCCGGATTAGTACTGGGATTATAATTAACGCATAAAACATATTTATTATGAAATTTTATATCAAGCATATTGGGTTAGCATTATTAATTGCAACTTTTCTATCTTCCTGTTCTAAATCTTATTTAACAACATCATCTTATGATGGAGTTGTTTTAGATGTGGCAATCACCAGTGAATCTGATTTATATACTGCTTTACAAGGTGTATATAACGGGCTTTTTTCCTACTTGGGTTTTGGCAGATATTTACCGGCAAAAGGAGATATAATGGGCGATAACGTTTATTGTTCTTATGTTTCATCAGGAAGGCAAAATAGTACGTATAACGTATATACTTTTACAGCCAGTTCCGGAGAGCACACCAGTATTTGGCCTCAATTATATAAGGTAATTAAAAGAGCTAACCAAATTATAGCTGCAGACTTAGCTTCTTCAACAGATGTTGACGAATACAAGGGTGAAGCCTATGCGGCAAGAGCGCTTTCTTATTTGGAGCTGGTAAGAAATTTTGCATATCCATATTCTTATGGCAGTTCTAATCCCGGCGTTCCACTGGTTACTGATTTCTTTAGCTCAGATATTAAACCGGCAAGAAATACAATTGCCGAAGTGTATGCCCAGGTTATATCCGATTTAGAACAAGCCTATTCATTAATCACAGAGTACACAAGCGATGCTTATATATCAAAATATGCAGTAAAAGCAATTGAAGCAAGGGTATATATGGATATGGCTGATTGGTCAGATGCTAAAACTGCTGCATTGGATGTGGTAAATAATGGTGGGTTCTCTTTAGTTTCAAGCACCAGTTATGTTTCTTGGTGGGCGGCTCAATCTGCTGAAAGCTCTGATAAGCAGGAAGCTATTTTTTCATTAGTCCCCACAACCAGCAGCAACAATGGCAACGAGTCATTGGATTACTTGTATTATCAGGGTGGCGGGTATGGTGATTATTTGGTTACGGATGAATTATATAATTTATATTCATCAACAGATGTTCGTAAAGATTTGATAGAAAAAACTGTACGTGGTACAGATAGTATTTATGCATCTGTAAAATATTCTAATGCAGCTACATATACGGATAATGTTCCAGTTATCAGATATTCAGAAGTGTTATTGATTTTAGCAGAAGCGTATTATAATACTTCTGATGATGCCAACGCTTTGCTTTACCTGAATGAAGTAGCAGAAGCACGAGACCCTTCATTTACGGGTTATACATCTACAGGTACACAAATTTTAGAAGATATTTTAACTGAAAAGCGCAAGGAACTGGCTTTTGAGGGCAACAGGTTCTGGGATTTGTATCGTTTGCAAAGAAGTTTTACAAAAGTTGTTGAACAAACTTTAGGAACTACTTTGTCAATTTCATTACCAACAACAGTTGGATCAAGATTCCCTATACCACAATCTGAAATAGA
>NZ_JASGEX010000143.1:0-19757 GCF_047606085.1 Parafilimonas sp. | reverse complement strand
GAAACACGATTAATAAAAGACCCCCGAATGGGGTTTAATTTAAATAGCCATCGGTGCAACCGGTGGGCAAATGAAACGGTTTTGATATTGAACCCCGCAAGGGTTCAACAAAAACATCAACATTTTTACCGTGAGTTTCGCTCACGGTTATTCAAATTCAAGCCCTTTGGGCTTAAGTTGACGGTTATGGTGTCTCACCGACCGGAGTGCCGCGTATGAAGCGAAAATTTGAAATGCGCCCAATTTTCACGCATCCTTTGTGTAATTTATGCATGAAAAATTTAATGTAGGTTTGAAAAAAAATTGTGTTATGCTAAACATAGAAGAACAACGGGAACGCATAGTAAATACTGTAAAATCGTTACCTGAAGACAAGCTGAATATAATAGAAGATATTTTAAAAAAATTACAGCAGGAAGAGCATTCTATTGATGAATGGTTTGAAATAGTTGCTGCACAATATGGTAGTACTTTACGGCGCCTGGCCCAATGATATCAAAAGAAGAAATATTAAGGCTGCATGCGCTATCCATAGAAAAGTTTGGCGGCGCTAACGGTATAAGGGATATAAACTTATTGGAAAGTGCTGTAGCAAGGCCATTCCTGGGTTTTGGTGAAGACCTGTTTTATAAAACAACCTTTGAGCAGGCGGCGGCTTTAGCAGAGAGCATCATAAAAAACCATCCTTTTATTGATGGTAATAAACGAACCGGGTTTTTGGCTGCGGCTGTTTCCTATTAAAAAATAATTTCCGGTTAACGGTTTCTGAAGATGAAGCCTACGATTTTGTTATCGCCATTGCGTCTTCCAAACAAGTTTTGAGGATATAGTAAAATGGTCGGAAACGCATACAGTTTCACTTCATTAATTATTTACCTGCCATTACTACAACTGCCTGTCCGTTATTTATTTCTGTATTGCCTAAGCCATCATCTTCTGCAACCCGCATTTCTGCGCTCGTCATGCGGCTGCCGTCGTGGCTCCAGCCGGGCGGGCCAAATAAATAACCTATACGATGCCTTAAACTGATGTTTTTCTGAAAAACGTCTTTCCACATTTGCGTCCATTCATGAAAAATAATGGTAATGCCATTGGGGTTTTCAATGTTTTTGGTGAGGCCATATTTTATCGGCTGATATTCTGTTTCAGGCAATTCTTCCTGGAAGGTGCTGAACAATTTATCCCATACAATTAAAAACATGCCCATGTTTTTATCAAGGTATTTCGGGTTGGATGCATGGTGCACGCGATGATGCGAAGGTGTTACGAGGATGTATTCCAGCCAGCCCATTTTATTGATCATTTCCGTATGCACAAAAATACCCCATATCTGCGTGGCAGAATACATGAACACAATGTCTATCGGCTTAAAACCAAGCCATGCCAAAGGAATAAAGTAAATAAAACGATACAGCGGCTGAAATACAGATGACCGGAACCCAACGGAAAAATTCAGTTTTTCCGAGCTGTGATGGGTAACATGGGTGGCCCAGAAGAAACGTATTTCATGATCAAAACGGTGCAGCCAGTAATACAAAAAATCTTCTGCCAGCAATAATATCATCCAATATAAAAAAGCATTATGCCATTGCATTACGGCATGTGAAAAAAAGTATTGCAGGATGGCAAGGTAAACAATGCGGAAAGCCAGGTCAATACCGGAATTTGCCAGCATCAGATAAAGATTAGTTACCGTATCTTTTAACGTGTATGTCTTGCGGTGACTGAGATGCGAAAGCAAAATCTCAAGCCCGATTATAATAAAATAAATGGGTGTTGAAATTAAAATGAGCCATTGTTCCCTTAAAGAATCCATTAAACAGGTGCAGCAGTTTAATTTAAAAGGGGTAAAGGTAATTGATGTGTTGTGAAAGATGCGTTAGAAAAATAAGAATAATTATTGGCTTAACCTCCGGCATGTAAATGGCATAGTGAGGCAGGCAACCATACCGTTACCGGACGGTATCATAATCACTTCTGCTGCTGAAAACGACCTGAATGTTTTTGGGGATTATTGGCATAATGCTGAAGGCAAATTATTTTTTTGGAGATAAGATGTATAAGGATGAAGACTGGTTTGAAGCCTTTGAAGAACAGACAGGCAGTAAAATGCTGACAGCAGTAAAAGCCGTATCAACAGTACGGCAGCCGGCCAACCCCTTATTGTTAATCAGATAAGCTCCGAGAAAAGCCGCAGCCATTTTTCCAAACACATGCACCAGAAGGAATACCATGCATCTCCCTTCCATCCTGCAGCAGATCCTGCTTTAATGCACACATTTCTAACAGCTTGTGGTTTACAGTTAATAACTAACGGCTTTCTTTTTACCTTGCAGCTATGCAGCAATACCAGCAATTATTACAATTTATCTTAGATAATGGCGCGCAGAAAACCGACCGCACCGGCACTGGCACCATCAGTTATTTTGGTTACCAGTTGCGTTTTAATTTAAGTGAAGGCTTTCCTCTGGTAACAACCAAAAAGGTTCATGTAAAAAGCATCATTTATGAGCTGCTCTGGTTTTTGCGCGGGGAAACCAATATCCGTTATTTAAAGGAGCATGGCGTAAGCATCTGGAATGAGTGGGCTGATGAAAACGGTGAGCTTGGCCCGGTTTATGGCAAACAATGGAGAAGCTGGCAGGGCGCCAATGGCGAAACCATTGACCAAATATCAGATGCCATCCATCAGATAAAAAATAATCCTGACAGCCGCCGCATCATCGTTAGCGCCTGGAATGTGGCCGATTTGCCCGAAATGGCTTTAATGCCCTGTCATAGTTTATTCCAGTTTTATATCTCACCCCCAACCCCTCACCAGAAAGAGCGGGGAGTGAACGGCTCACTAAGCTGCCAGCTTTACCAGCGCAGCGCTGATGTTTTTCTGGGCGTGCCTTTCAATATTGCATCGTATGCTTTATTAACTATGATGATGGCGCAGGTTTGCAACCTGGAAGCCGGCGATTTCATCCACACGTTTGGCGATGTGCATATTTATAATAACCACATTGAACAGGCGCAGTTGCAGCTTGCACGCACGCCATATCCTTTGCCAGGCATGAAATTGAACCCTGCGGTAAAAAATATATTTGATTTCAGGTTTGAAGATTTTACGCTGGAAAATTACCAGTTTCACCCTGCTATAAAAGCGCCGGTGGCGGTATAACGGCCCATCCAAACCTTCCCAAAGGAAGGCTTTCAAACAACTTGATTTTTATTGAACACATTAAATACTTTTGAACTTTCAAAAGCCTCCCTTCAGGGAGGTGGGAGGGGTTTTTATGATCAAATCAATCGTAGTGGCAGCATCAACAAACAACGCCATTGGAAAAGATAATCAGTTGCTCTGGCATTTGCCAAACGACCTTAAGTTTTTTAAAAATAAAACCTGGGCAATGCCGGTTTTAATGGGCCGGAAAAGTTTTGAATCGCTCGGTAAAAAGCCATTGCGGGGAAGGGTTAATATTGTGCTTAGTTCAAGCAGGTATTTTAAGCATGACGGGGTGGTACAGGTAAACAATTTAAAGAACGCCTATTTTTTTGCCCGCGAAAATGATTATAGAGAAATAATGATACTGGGCGGCGGCCATGTGTATGAGCAAACCATTGATGAGGCGGATAATATTTATATAACGAGGGTGCACCATGTTTTTGAAGATGCCGACGCTTTCTTTCCTGTTATTGACGAAAGCAAATGGAAACTTGTATTTAACGAAGACCATTATAAAGATGAAAAACATGCTTACGATTACAACTTCCAGCATTGGGTAAAAAAGTAAGCGCCGCCCTGAAAGTAGAAGAAATAAAATCACTAATTCATTAAACAGCCGTTAAGTTTGCGCATTCCGGAGGGCCGCATAAAACCCCTTCGGGGCAGGGGCATGTATTCTTCGGCACAACTGGCTTTTAAATATGTGAAATACTGGCTAACCGCATCAAACGGCAAAGGCCACGGTATTCATTCTCCTTTTGTGTTTGATTTTATAAACAATGTGCTTAATGATAAACGTGAGTTCGACAGTTTTCGGTTTATTGAAAATGTAAGGGCCGGATTAAGAGACAATGACACAGAAATAAATGTTCCCGATTTTGGTGCTGGTTCAAGAATGCAGTTACACAATAAACGAAAAATTTCGGCTATAGCCCGGTCTTCGCTCAAGCCAAAAAAATTCAGCCAGTTGCTTTTTCGCATTGTTCATTACTATAAACCGAAAAATATTTTGGAGCTTGGCACTTCGCTGGGCATAACCACTTCCTATTTGTCTGCAGCCAATCCATCCGCTCAGATTATTACAATGGAAGGCGCACCTGAAGTGGCGGCAACGGCAAAAAATAATTTTAAACAGTTACATCTTTCCAACATACGGGTTATTGAAGGTAATTTTGATGATAATCTTTTATCGGTTATCAGCCAACTGTCATCGGTTGACCTTGCCTTTATTGATGGCAACCACCGCAAAGCGCCAACGCTTGATTATTTCTGTCAATTGCTTGCTGCAGCAGGCCGTTCCGCCATTTTTATTTTTGATGATATTCATTGGAGCAGGGAAATGGAAGCAGCATGGGGAGAAATAAAAGCGCATCCCTCCGTAACGCTCACCGTTGATCTGTTTTTTATAGGGCTTGTTTTCTTTCGCACAGAACAAAAAATAAAACAGGATTTTGTTATACGGTTTTAAACAGAATGACTAAAGCCATAATCACATAAATTTGTGCATAACGGTAAAACCTGATTATGCTCAGGTTGATTAATGATGATGGACTGTTTTGCAGAAAACAAGCATATCTGATTTTACAACGGAACAAAAGCTTATAATTTTCAGGCCGAATTTATGACGATAGCCATCCTCAAAGAACCAGCTAATGAAACGAGGGTTTCGCTTCTTCCCGAAGCGGCGGCCACGCTTGCCAAACAAAACATACTTGTAAAGCTTGAAAAAAATGCCGGTGTACTGGCGTTTGCAGGCAACGAATCATATCAGTTAAAAAACATACATATTGTTGAGCCTGCTGATGCTTTAAGCACAGCCGATATTGTTTTATCCATACAGCCCTTATCGCCTGAAGCTATCAGCCGGTTAAAACCAAATACTATAATCATCGGCGTTTACCAGCCATTATTTAATTATGCAATCATGCAGCAACTGGCTGAAAAAAACCTTACCACATTCAGCCTTGATATGATGCCGCGCACCACCCGCGCACAAAGCATGGATGTATTAAGCAGCCAGGCAAATATTGCCGGTTATAAGGCAGTGCTGGAAGCGGCCAATACCTATCCCCGGTATTTTCCCATGTTCATGACGGCTGCCGGCAGCATTACGCCGGCAAAGGTTTTAATTCTTGGCGCAGGCGTTGCAGGTTTGCAGGCCATTGCCACCGCAAGGCGTTTGGGAGCCGTGGTGGAAGTATTTGATACAAGGCTTGCCGTGAAAGAAGAAGTGATGAGCCTCGGCGCAAAGTTTATAGAAGTGGAAGGCGCCGCCGACGCGTCTGCAGCCGGTGGGTATGCGGTGGAGCAAACGGAAGCATACAGGCAGAAACAACAGCAAAAAATAGCAGCGTCTGTGGCTAAAGCTGATGTGGCAATAACGACCGCACAAATTCCTGGGAAGAAAGCGCCCGTGTTAATTACAGATGACATGCTGGATAATATGAAGCCCGGTTCTGTAATTATTGACCTGGCTGCGGCCACCGGCGGCAATACCCTGCAAACAAAAAACAATGAAACGGTACATTATAAAAATATAACCATTATCGGCAACAGTAATCTTGCGGCAACCATGCCCGGCGATGCCAGCAAGTTATATGGCAAAAACGTGCTGAGCTTTTTGCAGCTCATCATAACAAAAGAGGGGTTGATCAATTTAAATTTTGAAGATGATATTGTTGCAGGCTGCTGCATTACGCATGGCGGCAAAGTGGTGAATGAAAGAGTGCAGGGATTGATAAGTTGATTAGTTGATATGTTGAGTAGTTAAGGGAATCAGGAATTTGTAATTAGGAATAAACTTGTGAACAAGTGAACGTGTGAACCTTTTAACAAATTAAAGAGAGGTTGACAGGTTGAAGTGTTTTTACATGGTCAGACGCTTCAAAGCGTCTGACCAATAATTTAATCGCACAGAAGAAACAGAGCCAACAGAGCTTTTCTCTGTTAGCTCTTTCACGCTGTGCACAAAAGATAAAAATTATGCTAAACTGGATAAATGAAAACCAGCAGTACATCTACATTGTAGTGCTCATGATCTTCCTGGGCATTGAAGTAATAGGCCGCGTACCGGCTGTTTTGCATACGCCTTTAATGAGCGGGGCTAATGCTATTCATGGCGTGGTCATCATTGGCGCCATTATCGTAATGGGCAAAGCAGAAAATAATAATTACCTGGCATTGATACCCGGGTTTCTTGCTGTGATACTGGGCACCTTGAATGTGGTGGGCGGATTTGTTGTAACCAATCGCATGCTGGAAATGTTTAAAGGCAAAAAAGAAAAAAAACGATAGTGTAAATGTTGTCAGAATTGCTTACGGTAATTTATATAATCGCATCAGTCAGCTTTATTATTGGGCTTAAAATGTTATCCAGCCCTGCAAAGGCGCGCAACGGCAACCTGATTGCAGCGGCAGGAATGACAATCGCCATTCTCGGGACTATTTTTTTATATAAAGATGAATATGGCCAGTCATTACATAACTATGGGTGGATTTTCGGGGGCATTATAACAGGCGCTATTGCGGGAACGCTTGCTGCAAAAAAAGTGAAGATGACCGCCATGCCCGAGATGGTAAGTTTGTTCAATGGCATGGGCGGCGCCTGCGCCATGCTGATCGCTGTGGTTGAGTTCAATCATATAAGTGAAGTGTTTTATAAACCAGGCTGGAGTGAAGTGCCCTGGAAAATTAATGGGGCAATCATTGGCCATTTGCTTACCATGTATGCCGGCGCTTTTATTGGCAGCGTTTCATTTGCCGGCAGCATAATTGCCTGGGGCAAACTAAATGGAAAGATCAAAGATTTTTCTTTTAAAGGGCAGCATATCTTCAATATCGTATTATTATTTGTAATTATAGGCCTGGTCATCTTCTTATCGTTTGGCCTTAACCCGTTTAACTATGAACTGTTTTATCTTATTCCGCTTTTATCGCTTGCTTATGGGGTGCTGTTTGTATTTCCCATTGGCGGGGCCGATATGCCGGTTGTAATTTCTTTGCTCAATTCATTCACCGGCGTGGCTGCAGCCTGCGGTGGATTTTTATACAATAATAAAGTAATGCTCACAGGCGGTATCCTCGTTGGCGCTGCCGGCACATTGCTCACCATGCTTATGTGCAAGGCCATGAACCGCAGCTTAAAGAATGTATTGATAGGCAATTTTGGCGGAGGGAATGCCGTTGCTGCACAAAGTAAAGCAGGAGGAAGCTATAAAGAAATAAGCATAAGCGATGCCGCCGTTGCCATGGCTTATGCAAAAAAAATAATGATTGTTCCGGGTTATGGCCTGGCGGTGGCACAGGCGCAGCATGCCTGCCATGAACTGGAGAACATGCTGGAGGAAAAAGGCGTGGAAGTGCAGTATGCCATACATCCCGTTGCAGGAAGAATGCCCGGCCACATGAATGTTTTATTAGCCGAAGCGGATGTGAGCTACGATAAGCTGCTTGAAATGGAACATGCCAACAACGAGTTTAAAACCACAGATGTGGTATTAATTCTTGGCGCCAACGATGTGGTAAACCCTGCAGCCAAAACAGATGCATCTTCGCCCATTTATGGCATGCCGGTTCTGGAAGTGGAAGATGCAAAAATGGTTATTGTAAACAAGCGCAGCATGAAGCCGGGTTATGCAGGTATAGAGAATGCGCTTTTCTTTAAGCCCAAAACATCTATGTTATTCGGCGATGCAAAGAATGTGCTGCAGCAGTTGGTAGCTGAAGTGAAAGCGTTGTGAATAATGTTAAACGTTTAAAGTTTAATGTTCCGGGGTTCACGAGTTTTAAATGTTCACAAGTTAACTGCATCCGCAGCAACCCAACCTTAAACTTTAAACGTTTAACATTCTTTCAACCCCAGCGGTATATTTAATGCCAGCCCGCCTTCGGCCGTTTCCTTATATTTTGAATTCATATCTATGGCCGTGTCCCACATGGTTTTAATCACTTTATCCAAACTCACCCTGGCATAATCGGGCGCGCTTTGCAGCGCAAGCTGCGAAGCGGTTATCGCTTTAATGGCGCCCATTGTATTGCGTTCTATGCAGGGTATCTGTACCAGCCCCCCAATGGGATCACAGGTAAGTCCAAGATGATGTTCCATGGCAATTTCCGCAGCCATTAAGGCCTGCCTTTGCGTGCCGCCCAAACTTTCAGTGAGGGCTGCTGCGGCCATGGATGATGACACGCCTATTTCTGCCTGGCATCCGCCCATGGCCGCCGATATGGTGGCTTCTTTTTTAAATATGCTGCCCACCTCAGAAGCGGTTAAAAGAAAGCGTATGATCTTGTCCTCATCATCGCCATCACAAAATGCAACAAAGTATTGCAGCACGGCCGGTATTACACCGGCTGCACCGTTGGTTGGCGCTGTAACAACGCGGCCAAACGAGGCATTCTCTTCATTTACCGCCAGCGCAAAGCAACCCACCCAGTCTAAAATATACCGAAACGAGTTGCCGCCGTTCCGGATAACTTTTGTCCAGGAGTGGTAATCATAATAATCGCTTTGTTTTATCAGTTTCTTATTCAGCTCAAAAGCCCGGCGGCGCACATGCAGGCCGCCTGGCAATTCTCCTTTGGTATGGCAGCCGCGATACATGCATGCTTTCATCGTTTCCCATATCTGTATTAAGCCCTGCCTGGTTTCTGCTTCACTGCGCCAGGCATGTTCATTTTCCATCACCACTTCATGAATAGATAAACCTGTTTTCATGCACCAGTGCAACAGGTCAGCAGCCGTATTTACAGGAAAAGGCAAATCAACTTTAACCGTATTTTTCTGATCTTCATTTTCCTTAACCACAAAGCCGCCGCCAATTGAATAAAATGTTTCGCTTATTTGCATGCCATCATTGCAATCAGCAAGAAAACGTAAACCGTTTGGATGAAAGGGCAGGGTTTCATGCATCAAAAAAACAACGTCAGCATGAATTGCTTTATCACTGTTCAAGAGCAATTTTTTTTCTGCATTAATACGTTCAACTTTTGATGCAATGGCATTTACATCTGTAGTAACGGGGTCTTCGCCGCATAAACCCATAAGAACAGCGATATCCGTTCCATGGCCTTTGCCGGTTTTGGCAAGCGAGCCATACAGCAATACGGTAACAGATTTTGTTTGATTAGATATATGCTTTTCCTGAAGCGTTTTTATAAACCGCAGCGCGGCCCGCCATGGCCCTAAAGTATGGGAGCTTGAAGGGCCTACGCCTATCTTAAACATATCAAAAACAGAAATAGGTTCGTGCGGCATATATGTGCAAATTAAGCAGCAGGTTTTATTTAACGCAATTAAAAAAATTGAAGGCTTTGCAACCCTTTTAACTTTTATTCAGTCAGCTTGCATACAATATTTTATTAACTAACGTTTTTATTAAAAAGATTAAAAGTTATGAAAAAAACCTTTGTACATGCGGCGGTGGCTTTTGGTATTTTATCTTTTGCTTCCTGTTTGAAAGAAAATGATGGCACAACAAACCCAACGCAGAGTGCTTTAATGGTTGCTAATTATTCGCCGGACGCGTCCAGCCTGTATGTTACTTTAAACTCCAAGAGTTATATTTCCGGCCTTTCTTATGGCTATCTTGCAGGATATAGCCTTGTTACGGCAGGCACGTATGATGCCGGCATTGCTTCTTCATCTTCAAGCATTCTTTCAGATTCAATCACGCTTGAAGCAAACAAGTATTACAGTTATTTTATTATTGATTCTCTTGCAAGCCTTACATATGCTTTCTTTGAAGATAATCTTGTAGAGCCTTCTTCTGATTCTGTGTATGTAAGGTTCTTACATTTTTCCCCTGATGCAGGTACCATTAATTTTCGCGACTCAGCTACGGAAAATTATTTTTCAAAATCGAGAACTTTCAACGACCAGGAAGCAACTACTGCCTACACGGCTTTTACCAGGATGGCAGCAGATACCATTACTTTTCAGCTTATAAATGCCGACAGCGCGATAATAGCAAGCCAGAAAGATACTTTAGTGGGCGGGCATATTTACACTATTCTTGCCAAAGGCTTTTTAAATGGAACGGCTTCAGATACATTGGCAGTTGGTACAATCCAGAATTATTGATTTAATCCCTTTGGAAAGTTGTTTAAATTTTATCGCACGTAAAACCAGGGCTAACAGAAGCATTATTTCTTGAGGCGATCTTTTGCCCTGTTCAAAAAACCGCTTTGCATAAGAGCGGTTTTTTATTGCCCTGCTGCAGCAAACATAGTTTCATTAACATTGCAGCATGGCGGTTGATTATATCATCATAGGGCAGGGCATTTGCGGCACATGGATTGGTTATTACCTGTTGAAAGAAAACAAAAGCTTTATTGTTATTGATAAGGGCAATTTGCAAAGCGCAAGCCATGCAGCCGGCGGCCTGATAAATCCTGTTACCGGCAGAAGGGTGGTAACAACCTGGATGGCAGAAGCGTTGTTGCCTTTTGTATGGAAGGAATACATTGCTTTTGGCAGCGCTTTAAACCTGCATTGCATAGATCAAAAAAACAGTTTGGCATTTCCATCTGCCACAGACCTGCAGCAGGCTTTTATGGAAAGAATAAAACAGCAAAACAGTTTTATACAACAGCCTTCCGTTTCAAGGGAAACATTGCGCCATGCATTTAATTTTCCTTTTGATGTGTTTGAAATAAATCCCTGTTATGTTATAAAAATGCAGGCATTGCTGCATGCTTTTCGTGCGCACCTTACAGAAAAAAATATTTTAAGAGAAGAAGTTTTTGATGAAAACGAATTACAGGAAGGCGAGGGTTTTATTGACTACAAGGGCATAAAAGCAACAAAGATTATTTATGCTGACGGCATCTGCTCATCGCAAAGCAGGTATTGGAAAAATTTACCTTTCGTGCAAAACAAAGGCCAGGCGCTGGTAATACAGGCAGAAGGGTTGAATGCATCCTATACTTATAAACTCGGGCATCTTACACTGGTTTCATTGAAAGATAATGTATGGTGGGCGGGCAGCAGCAACGAGCTTGATTTTACAACCGCTGCGCCAACAGAGGCGTTTAAAGCAAGAACAACAGCATTGCTCCAATCAATATTGAAAAAAGATTTTACGGTTACAGGTCATTGGTCGGCATTGCGGCCGGCTACAGTGGAGCGCAGGCCCTTTATTGGATTCCATCCTCAATATAAAAATGTGGGTATTTTAAATGGAATGGGCTCGAAAGGCTGCTCGCTTGCCCCGTGGTTTGCCCGGCAACTTGTACAAAATATGCTGTATGATGCACCGCTGGATGCATTGGCTGATGTAAGCCGTTTTGCCAAAGCCTTATCGCGATAGCGGCAATAAAAAACATCGCAACATGATGCTGCAATGTTTATAAGAAATTTCACTCCTTGTTGGTGACAACACCACCAAGGGGTTGGGTACTGATCATTAACCTTCCCAAATTTCATCTTTGCCTTCCAGCCAAAGCTTCACAGATGCTGTGGTAACAGATTTTGGCCTTTCCAGCGGAAAGCTTAAGGCCCTGTCCCAGCATAAGCTTGCCAGTACGCCCAAGGCCCGGCTTACTGCAAATAGTACCGTATAAAACTCATATTCAACCATGCCGTAATGTACCAGCAGGGCGCCGCTGTGCGCATCCACGTTGGGCCAGGGATTTTTCACTTTTCCAAGGCTTTGCAAAATGGGTGGCACCGTTTCATAAATATTCCAAACGGTTTGCACCAGCGCGTCATCGGGCATGTGCCTTTTGCCAAATTCCATTTGCGCTATAAAGCGGGGATCGGTTTTGCGCAGCACAGCATGTCCGTAGCCGGGCACCACCTTGCCTTCGGCCAGTGTTTTTCTTACATACGCTGCAATTTGATCTTTGGCAGGGCTTTTGGTTTGCAGTTCATCCTGCATGTCAAATATCCATTTTATCACTTCCTGGTTAGCCAGGCCATGCAGCGGGCCGGCCAGTCCATTCATGCCTGCGGCATAAGATAAATAAGGATCGCTTAGTGCAGACCCTACAAGATGCGTGGTATGGGCAGAAACATTGCCGCCTTCATGGTCGGAATGTATGGTCATGTATAATCGCATTAACGATTTAAAGCTTTCGCGGGTATAGCCAAGCATGTGTGCCAGGTTGCCGGCCCAGTCCAGCAGGCCGTTAGGATTAATATGCTGGTTGTTTTTATATTTTCTCCTGTACACATAAGCGGCCACATGCGGAATGCGCGCAAGCAGATCCATCGTATCATCAAAAACGGCTGACCAGTAATCTTTTTTATTCATGCCGGCAGCATATTGCTGTGCAAATTTGCTTTCCGTTTGCAGGGCCATGATACCGGTTACATACATCGTCATAGGGTGCGCCGATAATGGCAATGCATCAATTGCGGCAAAAACGTGACCGGGTATATGGCTTCTGCGCTGCCAGATAGCTGTTATATTATTGGCATCTTCAGCAGTGGGCAGTTCACCGATCAGCAATAAATAAAAAAGGCCTTCCGGCAGGGGCTCGCTGCCGCCGGGCGCTTTCGGCAATTTGGCTCTCAGTTCAGGTATGGTGTAGCCGCGAAAGCGTATGCCTTCCTGTGCATCCAGTAAACTGGTTTCCGTTACAAGTCCTGTCATGCCGCGCATGCCCTGGTAAATTTGGGCAAGCTTTACTTCCCCAATTATTTTGTTACCATTTTTCGCAAGGATTTCCTTTATTTCTGCGGCAGCTATATCGGCTTTTTCTTTAAACTTGGCTCTTAATACATCCATGAATTCGTATTTGTTTTTAGCTGATAATTGTTTGCAAACTGTTGAGCCCGGCAAGCAGCGGACTTTGCTTTTTCATGTGGCGCTTCCATGAATATACTCCATTCATGCCAGCAGCTAACGATTTATACAGTTTATCGTTTGTAGTAATGATGTTTTCTGTTACGGAACCTGCTTTGGTTGCCTGCAGATAAATGGCGCCGGAAAATAAATTGGGGTTAGGCAGGTTCAACAGAGCGTCATTAAATTGTGCCAAAGCCCTGTCTGCCGAAATGCTTTTCCGAAGGATATTTTTTGTTTCAATATTAGCTTTAAGCGGCAATAAAGGCAGGTTGCTATATGGTACTTTGCGATCAAATCTGCTCATATCTTTCAAATGTAAGCTTTACGCTCGTTTTCTGAACGAGGGTAAAAATACTAAAAATTTACTCCCGCTAAAATAATGAAGGTAAAAAATGCCCTTGCGGCAATAAATCCAGGTAACCGGCACAAGGCATGCAGACAACTACTATGGAAATATTAAAGCGTCACCTGTTTTGTATTGCCGTTAATAGAATTCCGCACTGCACCTGTTTTTATTCGTACAAGTTTGATTTTTCAATGGCCTCATGGAACCTCGCTATGTACATTCCCCTGTGTGAGAAAAATTATCATGCTCGGTTTCATTCGTACAAGTTTGTTTTTTCAATGGTCTCATGGAACCTCGCTATGCACATTCCCCTGTGTGAGAAAAATTATCATGCTCGGTTTCATTCGTACTTAATTAAAACTAATCAGAAAAAATCCATTCCACGCCCGGTTTATGGATTATTGTACTTTTACCCTAATTGTTTCGATTTTAATGACTGAATAAAAGGCCTGTTGATTTAAGGCGTTACATAAGACCGCTGAAAAAACAAAACATTGACGAATGAAAAGAAAATTTCTACTGCTGCTTGTGGTGGCGCCTTTGTTTAGCCTTGCACAAAATGTAATGACGCCGGAACTGCTATGGAAACTCGGAAGGCTGAATGCTATTGGTATTTCAAAAGATAAAAAATACCTGGTGTATTCGGTGAGCACGCCGGATGTTGCAACAAATAAAAGCACCACCAAATCGTACCGCATTCCTGTTGCCGGCGGCGCAGCAGAAGAAATAACAAATGCTGATACGCTTGTACCCAATACGCATATTTCTTACGATGGCAAATGGCAGGTGAGCGCTGCTGATGTAAAGATCATGAATGTATATGGCAGCGATTTTTACCCCGATCTGCCAAAGAGCAATGCCATGATTTATAACTCGCTCATGTACCGGCACTGGGATGAATGGGAAGATGGAAAATTCAGCCATATATTTTTAAATAAAGCGGGCGATACAGCAAAGAAAGATTTAATGGCCGGCCAGCCTTACGACTGCCCGCAAAAACCTTTTGGCGGCAATGAAGATTATATATTCAACCCCGATGGCAGGCATGTAGTGTATGTAACCAAACAAAAGCAGGGAACGGCTTACACCATCAGCACCAATACCGATCTGTTTGAATACAATATAGAAACCGGCGAAACAAAAAACCTTACCGAAGGCATGATGGGCTACGACATTAATCCGGCTTACAACAGCAAAGGCGAACTGGCCTGGCTGAGCATGAAGCGGGATGGCTATGAATCAGACAAGCAGGATATAATTGTTTCAGATGGTATTACTAAAATGAATTTAACCGGCAGCCGCGATAATATTCACGTGGAAAGTTTTAAATGGAGTGATGATGGTAAAAAAATATATTTCATCGCCCCGGTTGATGGTGCGCTGCAATTGTTTGAAGTGAATTATCCCGGTAAAACGAGAATGGCGGTTGTGGTCCGTCAAATAACAAAAGGTGATTTTGATATAAGCGGTATTGTTGGCGAAGTAAACAACACTTTATATGTAACAAGAACAGATTTTAACCATGCAACAGAAATTTATGCGTTGGATGTTAAGTCTTCCGCACTTAAACAAATAACGCGTGTGAATGATGATACATACAATTCGCTGGCTTTATGTTCCTGGAAAAAAAGATATGTAACCACAACCGATAACAAACAAATGGTGGTGTGGCTAATACTGCCGCCCAATTTTGATTCAACCAAAAAATATCCAACGCTTTTATACTGCCAGGGTGGTCCGCAAAGCCCGGTTTCGCAGTTCTATTCTTTCAGATGGAATTTTCAGTTAATGGCTTCCAATAATTATATAATTGTTGCGCCCTGCCGTCGCGGCATGCCCGGCTTTGGCACCGCCTGGAATGAAGCGGTAAGTAAAGACTGGGGCGGGCAGGTATTGAAAGATTATCTCAGCGCTATTGATGATGCTTCCATCTTGCCCTATATTGATACGTCAAAACGCGGCTGCGTGGGCGCCAGCTTTGGTGGTTTCAGCGTATATGCTTTGGCAGGCATACATAACCATCGTTTCAAAACCTTTTTGGCGCATGACGGCGTGTTTGATTTTCGCAGCATGTATGGCACCACTGATGAAATGTGGTTTGAGAACTGGGAAAAAGGCGGCGCTTACTGGGAGGTGAACAATGCTGTTGCGCAGCGGTCTTTCAGCCAGAGCCCCAGCAATTTTGTGCAGCATTGGGATACGCCAATCATGATCGTTCAGGGCGGCAAAGATTACCGTGTGCCGGTTGAACAGGGCCAACAGGCTTTCCAGGCGGCGCAGTTAAAAGGCATCAAAAGCCGCTTTTTGTTTTTGCCTGATGAGAATCACTGGGTATTGAAGGCGCAGGATGCCATGGTTTGGCAGTATGAATTTTTTAAATGGCTGAAGGAAACGCTGGAGTGAACATTAAAGTTTCAATTATTTAAAATAAGTCAGCAAAAATCTATTTAAGAATATTGCCAACAAATGCACAGATTTTTATTTGTGCATCTGGGGCAAACAAAATAAAATTTACAGCAATATAATTCCGCTTTTCGTCCCTTCATCTCCCCGTTCAGGATTAACTTTGCGGCGACAAAATTTTTTATATGGAATACAGGATAGAAAAAGATACTATGGGTGAAGTAAAAGTGCCTGCCAATGTGTACTGGGGCGCTCAAACAGAACGCAGTGTGGAGAATTTTAAGATTGCACAGGATATTAATAAAATGCCGAAACCTGTCATCCGGGCTTTTGCTTATCTTAAAAAAGCCGCTGCGCTTGCCAATTTTGAACTGGGTGTTTTGCCTGCTGAAAAGAAAGATGCCATAGCTGCTGTGTGCGATGAAATGCTTGATGATACATTAGACGGCCAGTTTCCCCTTGTGGTTTGGCAAACCGGCAGCGGCACGCAGAGCAATATGAATGTGAATGAGGTGATTGCCTATCGTGCGCATGTTTTGCATGGCGGTAAATTAACCGATAAAGAAAAGTTTTTGCACCCGAATGATGATGTAAACAAATCACAGAGCAGCAATGATACGTTCCCTACGGCCATGCATATCGCCGCTTATAAAATGCTGGTGGAAACAACCATTCCCGGCCTGGAAAAGCTGCGTGATACCTTAAAAGAAAAAAGCAGGGCATGTATGCACGTGGTAAAAATCGGCCGCACCCATTTTATGGATGCCACGCCGCTTACGCTCGGGCAGGAATTCAGCGGCTATGTTTCGCAACTGGATCATGGCATAAAAGCTATTAAAAATACATTGCTGCATTTATCAGAACTGGCGCTGGGCGGCACGGCTGTGGGCACAGGCATCAACACGCCAAAAGGGTATGCCGGGCTGGTGGCGAAAAAAATTGCTGAATTAACCGGGCTTCCTTTCATTACCGCAGAAAATAAATTTGAAAGCCTGGCGGCGCATGATGCCATCGTGGAAGCGCACGGCGCTTTAAAAACGGTGGCTGTAAGCCTGATGAAAATTGCCAACGATATACGCATGCTTTCTTCCGGGCCAAGGGCTGGTATCGGCGAAATTCATATCCCGGATAATGAGCCGGGCTCCTCCATTATGCCGGGCAAGGTAAACCCAACGCAATGCGAGGCATTAACTATGATCGCTGCGCAGGTAATGGGCAATGATGTGGCCATTAATATTGGCGGCGCCACCGGCCATTTTGAACTGAATGTATTCAAGCCAATGATGATCTACAATTTTTTGCACAGCGCCAGATTAATAGGGGAGGGCTGTGCCTCCTTCAACGATAAATGCGCCGCAGGCATTGAGCCTATTGAAGCCAATATAAAGAAACATGTGGAGAACAGCCTGATGCTGGTTACAGCGCTCAATACAAAAATTGGTTATTATAATGCTGCAGCCATTGCACAGGATGCGCACAAGCGCGGCATTACCTTAAAACAGGCTGCTCTCGAATACAAACTTAAAGGCCTTGATTTTGAGCATCTCACGCCGGAGCAATTTGACGCATGGGTGATTCCGGCCGGCATGGTGGGCGAATTAAAAAACTAAGTTCACCAAAGCGGAGACAATTTATTGAGATGGCCGCACGTT
Organism: Parafilimonas sp.; assembly: GCF_047606085.1. Classification (GTDB taxonomy): domain Bacteria; phylum Bacteroidota; class Bacteroidia; order Chitinophagales; family Chitinophagaceae; genus Parafilimonas. The sequence continues at coordinate 2,354 of NZ_JASGEX010000143.1, read as the reverse complement.
ATTAAACCCGAACAACATCATACATGAATAAAAATTTTATTTACTTATTGGTGGTAACCTGCTTCCTGCTTTTTTTCTCCTGCCAGAAAGAATACAGTTATGAAGAGGGAAGCGTACTGGCTGCGGAAGGAAGTTTACTGGATTCTTCCGGCGACTGCCTTCCCAGTACAATATACGGCACTTACTATAACGGCATAACGCCGGGCAGTGATACAGCCTATGTGGAAATAGAGGTGAATGTAACACAAACAGGATCGTATAATATCCAGTCTGATACGCTCAACGGCCTGAGCTTTTCCGATTCGGGCTATTTCAGCAGTACAGGTATTAATATCGTGCAGCTTAAACCCAATGGCACGCCTATTATTTATACAACGTCCACCTATTCTTACAGCTTCGACAGTACAACCTGCTCTTTTTCCCTTACCGTGCAGGATAGTACAGGAACCGGGCTGGGAAGCGATTCTACAAGCGCTGACAGCACGGTAAGCGTGGGCGATGATTCCTGGCAGTTTGTTGCCAATGGCCAAACTTTCTCCGGCTCCATAGAACTTGCCCAGTCTGTTGCGGCAACTTCGGGAAACCAGCTTGTAATTGCCGGCGTAATGGAATCCGGGGGTACGGATACGGCATTTGGGCTAACGGTACAATTTACGGGCACCACAGTGGATACGGGCAGTTATGTAACTTCTGATACCGGTACTATTTTCTCTTTCACAGATGCTACGGCCGGCAATATTATTTATGCAGCTAACACTACCGCCGACCCGGTCATCACCATTAAATTATTGAGTTACGATAGCTCAACCAATATTGTGACGGGCACTTTTAGCGGCAACGCTTATGATGTGGATGGAAATACGGTGCCCATAACCGACGGGCAGTTTAGCGCTACCCTGGAATAGGTAATTTACACAGCAGGCGCTTCAGTCCGGGCACAGATTTTACGCCCGTAATTACATTATGTTATGATACAACAAAAGAAATGAAGGCAGGTTCTCAGGCCAATGCACTTGCCAGCATAGGCGCAGTAATGCCCGGCTGTAAAGAATAATAATTTTTCATCCGTATTGTATAGTTAAATGCGTTCCTGAAAGAGCGCATTTAATGTTTGCAGCAAGGCAAAGCAAAAAAACTTGTTGTAGAAAATAAAAATGCATTTTAGTTTTTTAAAAAACTTCGTAAATTTAAATCGCATTCATTTAATGCTTAGAATTATAACTATTCAGTCTTTCTTAACTAAAACTAACAAACATGAAAAAGTCAGCGTTAATCATTGTGCTGCTTGCAGCCGCCTTCCAGCTTCAAAGTTTTAAAACGGTTAACCCAAAGGAAAAGCATATCATTTTCCGGAAAAGCCATGCTACGGTTTCCTGGCCTATAAGAGGAACAGAAACAAATACAAAGGGTGATATATATTATGAAGTTTATGGAAGTGGTACTATCGCCACATCTGTATATTTAAAAAATACTACAACAGGATATGAGGCGACATACACTTTATCTTACGATGGCGGGCAGGCGGAATATACAACCGCTATTAGTAAGACGAATTTTGGCGCCAGCGGTTTTGGTGTAACACCCTCTTCAGGATATGTGGTTTTTATTGCTGAAATATAGGTTCTCAACTGAGTTTCTTTTCATACCCATTCTCGGATATATTTCCTTCCGTAAACAATGATGTTTGGGGTTCGAGGCAGCTTCAGGCCCTGTAACATCTATAAATCCTGCAACAGCTTATTCCTGTTTGAGATAGGTTTTAAATTTCCCGTTAATAATTTTTCTTAATGTGCCTGTGGGGTAATAATACAGGTTGCCGTAAAAAGTGCCTTCCGTCAATCCACTGGTGCGGTCAAGGGTTAAATTGACTGTTAGTGTTGACTGTACTGTTGAGTTTTGAACATCACCGTACAATACGGCGCTACTGTAATATAGAGTTATAACAGCATGGGACTTCCCATAGTCAGTAGCCTGAGTATAAGTACCCGATGTGAGAGAAGATGTTCCGATTATTGTAATATCAAAGGTAGTATCACCCGAATAAATACTATCTCCTACAGCTCCTTTTATATTTAAGGAGATATTGTAAACAGCATCTGTGTTAGTAGTAAAATAAGCGCTGTCCAGCACCCCGCTGTAAGTTATTTTTTTCAAGCTGTCTGTAAACTCCCAACTGCCAGGGTAGGAAAAGGTGGTTATATTAATGGTGGCCATGCAGGTGTTGGGCGATATGTTTATGGGGATTGACGTAACCCCGGTGTCAGCAGGTGAGCCAGCGCCCTTCGCCACAATGGTATCCTTCCCGGTGGCATAAAACACGCCGCTGGCCGAAAAGGTCATGCCATTGGTGGTGG
>NZ_JASGEX010000142.1:0-44359 GCF_047606085.1 Parafilimonas sp. | reverse complement strand
GCTGTACAGGTAAGGTCGAAAATAACGCCGCCCATTTCTTCTGTATCCCCCACATGCTCGTTCTTGTTGTAGTATATATCGCTAATGTTTTTTCGCCCCCGGAACAGCGCATTGAGGAAGGCTATCAGCAGGTCTTTGCTTGGCTCTGAGGAAAATAATTTTTTCCAGCCAAAATCAGTCAGCGGGTCAATATACCGGCCTATTGGCGCAGCAATCTTCTTTTGTGTTTTTGCCATAAGCAAAATTAACTGCTTCCTGAGGTGATTTTATAGAAAACATGCCTGAATAAACTAATAAAAAATGGCAGAAATAGTGCGTCTGCCATTAGGGTGCTGCTTATAAATATTGGCCGGAAATTTAATTTATGACCAGCGGATATTTAAGATTTTCATACTGTGACAGGTCAACTTTAATGCTGCCCACAGTGAGCTTTGATTGAATTCTTACCGGTAAATGGTTACTGTCGTCTGTAACCCAAACTGTCATGTCTTCGCCGCCTTTAAATGCATTGCCTTTAAGCAGTAAAGGCTGCAGTTTTATAGTCTGAAATTTTCCGTAATTGGTGCTCACCGTTTCTTTACCCACGTATTTTATATACATGCTGTAAACATTGCTTCCAAAAAACATGCTGAAAGTGATCTTATCGCCCGGCTTGTATTTTGAATAATCAAGATTCCTGGCGAGATAAACGGAACTGATCACATCCTGAACATTTTCGGGCACATTATAAGTTCCCTTTTTGGTAGTGGCCGTATTATTGTGCTGATTGAAAATAACCTCTTCATACTTCCTGTATTTGCCTTCGCTCACATTGCGCACAAATTTTACGGGTTGCATATTGTCTGTATTAAGGTAGCTTTCATAGCGGTCGCGCACTTTAAATATCCAATCGTATTTTGAATTGGTTGACCCTACACCCACCAAATGGTAAATATTGGCATTGGATGTGTTTGCCCGGTTTACTGAAAAAGAAGCCGTGCCTGCATTAAAATAAATGCCTGCCACAGTATAATAAACGGTAAATATTATTTTTTCACCCGGTTGAAAAGAAAAATTCTGTGCCCGCAGGCCTGGCGCCATCCATAAAAGCATCCATAAACAACCAAATTTCTTCATTACAACCTCCATTCTTTAAATATGCAGGGCAAAGTTCGTATTTTTTCTAAAGTTAAACAATCGTTTAACTTTTACATTGCAAATTGCCGCTCCTAAAGACAGGCATTCCGGCCATATTGTAACGTTAGTGTTTGTTAAAAATTTTTTAATCCGGGAAATTATTAATGGTCACTCAGCAACTGCGCATAATAGGCTTCAAGAAAAGGCTTTCCCAATGCATTATAAGGCGTCCAGACCTGCTCAACCGGCAACAGCACCTCAACTGCTTCAGGATCTGGAAAAGTTTTATAATCAAAGCGTGTGCTTTCCGTACTTATATAACCTGTGTAATAATACTGCATATTTTCAGAAAGCGCATATTGCAGCTTTTGAAGTATCAGTAATTTTCCCAGGCTGTACGAATGGTACTTCGGGTGATACATATTCATAATGCCGGCAATGGCTTTATAGCCCTTGTCAAAATAACCGGCGGCAATCAATGTATTTCCGTCAAACACTTTTATCATCATAGCATCAAATGGCTCAGGCACTTCCGGCTGGTGCAGGTAACTGGTACAGGAAGCAGAAGCTTCAAACCGAACATGCTTTTTATATGCTGCATACAGGGCTTCTGTTTCATCATCCACGCTGGCAGGCAGAATGCGGGCCTTAAAACCGGCGCATTTTTTTAAAATGCTTTTGGCAGCGCTTTTTAATACGGCGTTTTGAACTGCGGTGCGCAGCCAGAATACCGGTATGGTTTTATAATCGCTGTTAATAATGGTTTCATTGCAGGTAAACATAAGATGCTGCATGCGGTAATAACCGGCCGCCAGCAATTTATCGAACAGCTCATTTTTAAAGCCTTCTTCCGGTGCAGATATATAATGTAAACTATTGCTCATCTCAATGCTAAAATAGCCTGGTTAATTAATTGTAATATAAGAACAGATTTTTATATCCTGCACCAAGTTTATATGCAGAAGCATATTTTTACAAAAGTATTTCTTAAATAAAATAAGGGTAAGTGTTATTAGAATCATTGCATAAAATTTTGCCTGCAGAACGAATTAAAACCAGATTGATTGATGTGATAACCTATGCCTCCGATGCGGGTTTTTACCAGCTTATACCAAAAGCGGTGGTACAACCTGTAAACGAAGACGAAGTGAAGCAGCTTTTTACATTATCTCATCAATATAATATACCGTTGGTTTTCCGGGCCGGCGGCACAAGCCTTTCAGGCCAGTGCATTACCGACGGTATTTTAATTGATTTAAGTAAGTTCTGGAACAAGCTGGCAATTGAAGAACAGGCTGCAAGGGTGAGGGTTCAGCCGGGCATAACCGGCGCTATGGTGAACACTTATCTTAAAAAGCACGCCTGCAAAATAGGCCCCGATCCTTCCAGCATATCGGCGGCCATGATGGGCGGCATTTTATCGAACAATGCCAGCGGCATGTGCTGCGGGGTGCGGTTTAATTCTTATCATACCACAAAATATATCCGCTTCATATTGCCCGATGGCAATATGTATTCAACCGAAGTTGAAGCAGATTATGATCGCTTTATAACAAACAATAAAACACTTGCCGGCGAATTATCAAACCTGCGGAATGAAATCTTAAACAAAATTGCGTTACGGGATAAAATACGATCGAAATATCAAACAAAAAATACGGTTGGTTATTCACTGAATGCGCTGGTGGATTATGTGCGCCCGCTTGATATGTTTGCTCATTTATTAATTGGTGCAGAAGGCACGCTGGCTTTTATTGCAGAAGCAGTGATGAAAACAATACCTGATCTTCCTTATAAATCAACGGCGCTTTTATATTTTACCGATATATATGCAGCCTGCAAAGCTATTGAACCGCTGATAGCTGCCGGGGCGGAAATGGTGGAGCTGATGGACAGGGCTTCACTGCGCTCTGTTGAAAATGTAAAGGGCATTGACCCTGTAATTAAAACATTGCCGGAGCCTGTGGCTGCTTTGCTGGCAGAATTCCAGGAAGTGGATGAGGCATTGCTGAACAACAGGGTTGATGGCTTCTTAAACACGGCAAAAGATCTTTCTCTTTTAAATAAGCCGGCCTTTACAAAAGATGCGGCGCAAAGGGAATTTTACTGGAAGATACGCAAGGGGTTGTTCCCGGCTGTGGGCGCAGTAAGGGCAAGCGGCACCACGGTTATTCTGGAAGATGTTGCTTTTCCCCTGCATTTACTGGGTGATGCCATTCTCGACCTGCAGGCTTTGTTTAAACAGCATCAATATAACAATGCCATCATTTTTGGCCATGCAAAAGATGGCAATATTCATTTTGTAATTACGCAGGCTTTTAATACAAATGATGAAGTGGAACGCTACAACCGTTTTATACATGATGTGGTTGAGCTGGTGGTAAAGAAATATAATGGCGCATTGAAAGCTGAACATGGCACCGGCAGAAATATGGCGCCTTTTGTGGAAACAGAATGGGGCGGGGAAGCATATACCATAATGAAGCGGATTAAGGCGGCGGCTGATCCAAAGAATTTATTGAATCCCGGTGTTATTATTAATGCGGATAAAGATGTGCACATTAAAAACCTTAAGCCATTGCCTCCGGTGGAAGAAGAAGTGGACAAATGCATTGAATGCGGTTATTGCGAGCATAAATGCCCGAGCCGCGACCTTACGATGACACCAAGAAGGCGCATTGTGGCCAGGCGTGCACTGGCGCAATTAAAGGAAAGCAATGAAGCCTCATACAAACAGCTTATTAAAGAATATGATTACGATGGCCTTGAAACCTGCGCGGTGGATGGCTTGTGCGCCACAGCATGCCCCGTTGATATTAATACCGGCGATCTTGTAAAAAGATTGAGAAGGGAAAATCATTCTGCGCTTCAAAACAAAATTGCATTATGGGTGGCAAAGCATTTTGGGTTTGTTGAAAGATGGGTGCGGCTTGCCCTGCAAACGGGCAAAGGCATTAATAAAATTGCCGGCAAACATTCCATGCACCGCATAACAAAACTGGTTAAGAAGATCATTCCGGGCATGCCGTTATGGTCTGATTACCTGGATAGCCCGCCATCTTTAAAACCATTATATGCAAGCGGCCTGCAAAGCAATGCTGAAAAAACAATTGTTTACTTTCCTGCATGCATATCAAGAGTGCTGGGCAAAGGCGGAGGCGGTAAGAAAAGCATAATGGAAACCTTTATGAGCATATCAGAAAAAGCAGGCATCAATGTAATTATGCTGAACAATATTGCCGGCGCCTGCTGCGGCCAGATATTTTCATCCAAAGGTTTTTACCCGGCCTACCGCTATACGGCCAACAAGATTGCTGAACGTTTATGGATTGACAGCAAAGAAGGAGCATATCCCGTTGTAATGGATGTAAGTTCCTGCACCTATACGCTGCATCATATTCGCGGAGCGCTCACACAGAATAACCGGGCGCGTTATGATAAGCTTACCATTATTGACAGTGTGGATTATCTGCACGATTATATTTTGCCTGCTGTATTACCGGTTACCCGGAAAAATAAAATTGTATTGCATCCTGTTTGTGCGCTGGAAAAACTGGGCATTCGCCACAAGTTTATAAATGTGGCCAATGCATTTGCCAGTGAAGTGAACGTACCTGTGCATGCCGGTTGCTGCGGTATGGCCGGCGACCGTGGTTTTCTTTTTCCCGAGCTTACGGCTGCTGCAACAGCGCCTGAAGCAGAAGAAATCGGCAGGCATGAATATGACGGTTACTACTCATCTACCAAAACCTGTGAAATAGCTATGAGCGAAGCTGTGAAGAAAAATTATGAATCTGTTTTATACCTTGCTGATGCGTGCATATCATAACATCAGCGGGCAGGAATGAACCGGCATGATAAAAAAAGCGGGAATAAGCCGGCTGCACTTTATCCCCGCTTGTAAACCCATCTTATGCCCGGCAAGTATTAGCGCACCTTTGTATAAATATGCAACCTGCCATTAGGGCTTATTTTGAGCACCTGTGATGCATCCCTGGTTGCAACCTGTACATAATAGCTGGCATAACCGTAAGTGTCAATAAACATAATGGCATCAGTAACGGCCCAGTTGCTGTATTTTTCTTTTAGCGCATTTGCAACCACTTCCGGCAGGTTATTCCTCGAAATTTGAATGCTGAACCCTATCAGTTCATTATCGTTACTGTAAAAAACCATCGCCTGCTGGTTCTTAAAATTAAAGCTGGCCTGGTTGTAAGTGGCTTTGCTTACCCAGCTTACCTGGCTGCACTTTCTGAATGCGTTTGACAGGTCGTTAAATAATTTTGTGTCAATAGCTTTTGGGCTTGCAAAAGATGAAACGCTTAAAGCAAACAATAGTGTTGCTGTTAAAATTATGCTTCTCATTGTTTTTTAATTTTGTTCTGCCTGTGGCAGATGTTAAGAAATATTGTTTTGCCAAACTATATTTCAAATCGTGTATCTGTTTCAGTTAATAGTTGTTAATCTGCTGATGAATGGCGGGAAATGTAACTGGCCGGTTAGAAAAAATGATCAATGCTGGTGAATGATTTCACGGCTGTTTTTCAGAGGCCTGGAAACTGTTCGCTTTTGAAACAATACATGTACTGATAGCGATACAATATAAAAAAAGGGTTATTTATTAATCCACGCTTCAATGGTTCCCGGGGATACTTTGTTGCTTTTAAGACGGACTTTTTGCAGTGCCAGTGAATCCTGCGGATAATACTTCCTGCACACGTCCTGTACTTCTTTTGCAATAGCTGAATCGGTACCGTGAAAATATTTCACTATGTTTTTAAAAGGTTTATCTATGGTTTCAGCAGCAGGCACTATAAAACCCGTATCTCTTAAAGCATTCATACAGTCTGTAAGCGCCTGCGGCCTGTAGCTTGAGCTGACCTGGAAATAAATGGTTCCCCTGTATGCCTTGTTTATTTGCTGCATGGTTTTTTGATACCGCTCTGCCCGCTCCGTTATGGAGTCATTATTTGTTTTTAAATAAACATGCAGTAACATACTGAAGATTATGGTAAGGTACTGAAGCTATGCCTGATGTTAAACCATCGTCCGCGTTCTGTATTCATCTTACCTTAGCTTTTTCAGAATGGTTGCAGCATATTAAAACACCTGTATGCTGCAGTTAGAAAATGGCCTGGTAATGATAGCCCGAATGAGTGATTTTATTTCAATAAATATTATGTAGCGCTTTCAAAGAAGTGTATGTACACCATCAATAAAATTGTTTCAATACTGAATACGGATGCAGGCATCGCAGATAACAGCCATATTATTGAGCAACTGTTAACTGACAGCCGCCGGCTTATTTTTCCATCCACCACTTTATTTTTTGCCATCGTAACGCAAAGAAGAGACGGGCATAATTACATTAGGGAAATGTATGACCGCGGCGTTCGGAATTTTGTTGTGCGCCGCCATCATTTTGATACCGCCGCATTTGCAAATGCCAATTTTATTTTTACAGATAACACATTAACGGCGCTGCAGGCACTGGCTGCTTATCATCGCAGGCAATTTAATTATCCGGTAGTTGCCATAACGGGCAGCAATGGAAAAACAATTGTAAAAGAATGGCTGTACCAGTTGCTGTCTGCTGATTATAATATTGTGAGAAGCCCCCGCAGCTATAATTCCCAGCTTGGCGTGGCATTAAGCGTTTGGCAAATGAATGCCGGTAACAGCCTGGCCATTTTTGAAGCCGGTATTTCCATGCCGGGCGAAATGGAAAAACTGGAAAATATCATTCAGCCAACCATTGGCATTCTTACCAATATCGGCAGTGCGCACAGCGAGAATTTTATTTCCGCTGAACAGAAAACTGAAGAGAAGTGCAGGCTGTTTAAAAATTGCGCAACGGTTATTACAAATGGAGATCATGCATCAATTGTAGAAACAATTCACAAAAGCTCAGTGGCCAATATTATTGCCTGGGGCAATAATGATAACAATGCCATTCAAATATTTTCGCGCTGTGCACACGAAGATCATGTGGCTGTGGAATTAAGGTATGATAATGTTATTCATCAATTCAACATACCCTTTACAGATGAGGCTTCTGTTCAAAACGCTGAAACCTGCATTGCCGTTTTGCTGTACCTGAATATTCCTGCAGAAGAAATTAATGAGCGCCTGCAGGCATTGCAGCCCGTTGATATGCGGCTGCAGTTAATTCCTGCCATTAATAACTGCGCCTTAATTAATGACAGTTACAATTTTGATATTGCTTCGTTTGCCGTGGCGCTCGATTTTGTGCAGCAGCAAAACCAGTTCACACATAGAACCGTAATCCTTTCAGATGTGCCGGGCGACGGTAATGGCGCATACACGGAAATAATTTTTATGCTGAAGGCAAGGAACATCAACAGCGTTATTGTAATTGGTGAACAATGGAAAACATATTTCTCTTCTTTGAAAGAGGTGGTTAAGGATAGTTATTATTATGCTTCCACCAATGATTTTCTCGACAGGTATTCCACCAGTTTTTTCCGCAGCCAGGTTATATTGCTTAAAGGCGCCAGACGGTTTGGTTTTGAAAATATTGCAGCTGCGCTTCAGCAGAAAGTGCACAGAACGGTAATGGAAATAAACCTTACCTCTATTGTTCACAATCTGAATGAATACAGGAAATTGCTGAAGCCCGGCGTTAAGATAATGGCCATGGTGAAAGCGTCCGGTTATGGCAGCGGCAGCGCCGAAATTGCGAATGTATTGCAATATCATAAAGCAGATTATCTCGCTGTTGCTTATGCCGATGAAGGTGTTGAACTGCGCCGGGCAAACATTCGCCTGCCCATCATGATTATGAATGTGGATGAAGAAGCGTTTGAACAGGTTATCCAATACAACCTGGAGCCGGAGATATATTCAATCAGCATTCTCAAAAGCTTTGATGCTTTTCTCAATAAGCAGGGCTTGCAGTATTATCCTGTTCATATTAAAATTGATACCGGCATGCACCGCCTTGGTTTTGGTGAAGATGAAACAGATGAATTGATTGGTATGTTAAAAGCGGGCAACCGCCTTGCGGTAAAGTCTGTGTTCAGCCACTTAGTGGCAGGCGAAGATGCGGCTGAAGATGCATTCAGTTTCAGGCAGGCTGAAAAGCTGGAAGCGGCATGCGGCAGGCTGGAAGCCGCACTGCATTATCCCTTCCTTAAACATATTTCCAACTCGGCGGCAAGCATTCGCTTGCCGCAATTGCAGCTTGATATGATACGCCTTGGCATTGGCCTGTATGGTATTGACAGCAGCAACAGCCATGTACTCAGCCTGCAGCAGGCTGTAACGCTTAAAACAACCATTGCGCAATTAAGAAAACTGCGATCAGGCGATACGGTGGGATATAACCGCCGCGGTAAAATACAGGAAGATGCCATTATAGCCACATTGCGCATTGGTTATGCAGATGGTTTTCGACGCGCTTTAAGCAACGGTGTTGGCAAAGTTTTTATTAAGGGGAAGCCGGCGCCCGTTGTGGGCTTGGTTGCCATGGATATGGCGATGGTTGATGTAACCCATATTAATGATGTGGAAGAAGGGGACGAGGCGGAAATTTTTGGCAGCCACATCAGCGTAAGCGAAGTGGCAAAAAGCTGTGGCACCATTGCTTATGAAATATTAACGGGCATAAGCGGAAGAGTGAAAAGGGTGTATATTGAAGAATGAATATCGGTGTGCTGCATCTCCCGGAGATTCGCAAAAGCGCAGGCTTTAAACTCTTTGAGGCTGTTTAAATTTTTTCGCACGGAGAACGCAGAGCCGGCAGAGTCGCTTCATTGCTTTGTGTACTCCTTTGCTCTGTGCGAAAAATCGCTAAAACCCTGTAAAGGATTAAATTTTAAACAGCCTTTTAGAAATTGTTTGAAAATGATAACCGGGATTTTGCATAATGCTAAAAAATATAAAGGAACTATGCCTTCGTTCCACAGCGGGGGAATCTCGTAGCCGGGTTGTGTGCAATACAGCATAAGCGTATAAAAACCGGTACCTGCCGAGTATGAGATGCTCGGTCAGGCCGGGCATGACGATGCCGTTGTTGTGTTTTATGCGTGACTTCTAATATATGAGGACATGCCGGGCGTATTGAAAATTATATTTTAGGCAACTGCTTACAAATAAATAAACCTGTATAAAGTTTCAGGGCGCCACTGTTAGCATAAAATAAACCGCTTCGTATGAGGCATCCCTCTCCGCTTGTGGAGAACTTGCCCCGATCCTTCGGGGTAGAACGAGGGTGAGGGCCTATCTTTTATCCAGTGTAAACCCGGTTGTAGTGCCCACATTTTCCTTGCTGCGCACATGAATGCTCTGGTTATGCGCTTCTATAATATGCTTGCAAATGGCAAGGCCCAGGCCTGTGCCGCCGGCATTACGGCTGCGGCCGGTATCTGTGCGGTAAAAGCGTTCAAAAACCCTTGACAGGTGCCGCCCGGCTATGCCAATGCCATTGTCGGAAATTTCAATTAGAATATGCTTCTCATCCGTATTATAAATACCGGCAGTTACATGCCCGTCGGTTTTGCCATATTTAATGGCATTGTCAACAAGATTAATTAAAACGCGGGATATTTTCTCCTTATCGGCAAACACTTCCACCGGTTGTTCGCAACCTTTTTTTATGCTGCAATGAATATTTTTTTCAGCTGCTTTTTTTGAAAGCGTTTCAAATACTTCGCGTATCACTTCCTGCATCACAAATTTCTTTTTGTGCAGTAATTGTTCGCCGCTTTCAAGCCGGGTTATCTCATCAAGGTCGTGCACGAGGTCAACCATGCGGGTAACATTGCGGGATGTGTTTTCAAGAAATTTTTTTGCTATGGCAGGATTTTCCATCGCCCCGCCCAGCAGGGTGTCAACATAACCCTGTATAGCGAAGATGGGGGTTTTTATTTCATGGGCAAGGTTCTGGAGAAACTCGCGGCGGTAGCGTTCATTGTTCTTCAAATCATCAATTACAGCGGCCTGCTGCTCTGCCCATTTTTCAACATCGTTGTTCACTTCTTCGATACTTTTCTTGGGCAAAATATATTTCTGGTAAATCTCTTCGCGCTTATTGGCTTTTGTTTGGTAAATGTATTTATAGATCACTTTTATTTTCCTGTAAATAAATTTGTTTAAAACAAAACGGATGAGGAAGAAAGCCAGCATAAATATAATAGCCAAAGCAATTAAAGCATCTATCCAGTTAAAGCTAATGATATAAAATGCAATGCTTACAGGAACTGCCAGGCAAACGGCCGTGAATAAAGAGAGTTTATCCGGCGATAGATTTTTTGTATTGAACATGCATCCCCTTTTCTGCCCGAATATAAGATGGATAAAGGGCCGGGCATTCCTTTATTTAAAGTTAGCTTAAGCTGTGCTCGGGCTCGTATTCAAATTTATAACCTACGCCTTTTATAGTGCTTATGCAATTAACGCCTATCTTTTGCCGTATTTTTCTAATGTGCACATCAATGGTTCTGTCGCCCACAATTACTTCATTGCCCCACACCTGTTCCAGTATTTCGTTTCGCAGGAAAACACGGCCCGGCTTGGTTGCAAGCAGGTGCAATAATTCAAACTCTTTTTTTGCCAGCACTACCGAACTGCCATTTACGGCAACGGTATATTTGGAAGGGTCAATTGTAATATTACCGGCTGCTATCACATTGCTTTCCTCGCCCTGCGTGCGCCTGAACAGGGCATTTACCCTGCTTAATAATATCTTGGGGCTTACCGGCTTGGTTATAAAATCATCAGCGCCGGAATCAAGCCCTTTAATATGGGAAGTTTCATCGCTTAACGCCGTTAACAGAATAATAGGAGCTTCTTTAAATTTAGGCTGTGAGCGCAGTGCCCGGCAAACTTCAATCCCATTCTTATAGGGCATCATAATATCCAGTATAAAGAGATCGGGGTTTATAAGCTTCGCTTTTTCCAGGGCATCATTTCCATCCTTTGCTGCATACACGGTATAACCTTCTTTTGTAAGGTTGTAAGAGATTATCTCAAGAATATCCGGTTCATCATCTGCTATCAATATAATTTTATCTTTTGGGCTCATTAACATAAAATTTACACAAAAATAACCTGCTGCCAAAAACCTGCCACATTCATATTATTATCTTATTGTTAAGGGTATGGCATAATATTAGTCATATTTTTGCACGGTTTATCTTTTGCAGTTATATACTGCTGCTGTTTTGAGATATGAAAATGAATATGCTAGAAATGAAAAAAGCTTACCCGCTATTGGCTTTTGCTTTTGTTTTCCAGGGTTTTACCATGGCGCAGTCTGCTGCCAAACCAGATATTCCATTGGTGCGTGTTTATTTTCATGAAAAAATAGACAGCACGCAGAAACTGATAAAAAAACTTGACGGAAAGAAAGATGACGACTCTTTTAAGCCATCTGATAATGATGATCTGAATAACCGCTTAAATGATGCATTAACTGCACAGGTTGATGCGCTGCAGGATGAAATAGAAGCCAGCAAAATTGCTGATAATAACGATAAGATACGGTACCTGCGCGGGCTGAATGAAGCCCTGAGGCGGTTTTACGCCGGGTTCAGGTATCAAACAGTTAAATCGCCTGTTTTACTTGAAGTTGTTTCCGGCTATAAGAATTGCATGGAGCTTGACCAAAAGAAAAGCTCCATTTTTCCTGAAATAAAAAAACATAGTTATGACGCCGGCGATATTCTTGTAAACTCTTATGCTTTTAATGATAATGAAGGCTTGAATGATTCGAAAGATTTTTTAACGCTGAAAGTGTGCAGCGAACATCCGGAGCGCATGATGACGGTGCTTAGCGGCAACCCCGATTTTGTGTATGCCGACAGCTTAATAGTAGTGGCAGCGCATACAAGGCCGGATGATCTTTATACGTATGCCGGCGCCTATAATAAATTTGCAGAGCGCATAAGGAGCAACCCGGACAGCCTTGTTCAGCTTATATCCCGCATTGCCAAAATGCCCACAGGCCGCATGTTTTTTCCTTTTCTGGATAACCTTTCAAAAAATAAAATAAGCTTTGAACAGGTGGAAACAGCATTGAAAGATGATGCGAAATATTATGCATTGCTGGTAAAAACGGAGATTGATTATGCCGACAGGGTGCGCCGGCGCGATACACCCATTTCCATGATTGCTTTGCAAGGCAAGCTTACCGATAAAGCCAAAGAAGTATATGTAAATGTGATTAACGGCCTGCATGAATCGCCGGATAACGTGCGCTTTAAGAAGATAGCCAACCTTACGCCGGAAGAATTGTATTATCTCGCTGTAATGACGGAAGATGAAATTTATACCAGCAGCTATACGCACGGCGTTTACCCGTTTATATGGAAGGAAATGAAAACAAATAAAGGCGGCGACAGCCTTTTGCTGAGGGTAAGGTTTGACCACTTCAGGAAATGGATTAAAATGGCTGCCAATTATAATACGCTGGATGATTTTTTAAAAAGAATGGATAAGGGCAATGCCCAGATATTAATGAAAGCATTTGTGAACGGCCTTGAAAAATCGCCTACGCTGGAAGATGCAGTTGACGTGGCCGATTCGTATGCGAGCATTGATGACAAAGCTATACAGGGTCTTGTGTTAAGCCAGGTGCAATACAACCTGGAACAGTCTAAGCAAAACGTCAATACAAAAGCGGAGAACATTTATAATATTTTAAATACGCTGTTTCTTTCTATTGATTCATCCAATCACATTAACCTGTCGGAAAAATTGGGTATTCCTCCCATTTATTTTATGCCGAATAAAGATATGCGTGATGATAGCGGCAGAATAATTATTCAACAGTTCTTTTATGGAGACGAAGACGGTAAAACCTACTTCCCTTTATTTGTAAACAGCTTTAGAAATGCAAACTGGAAAATTCAATCCAATAACCAGTGGGTAACCATAACATCAACCAAAGGCGTTCCCGTGAGCATATATTCAAACAAGCCTTTGGATGAAAAGCTGGGCCTTGATGCAGAAGCGCAATCTGCCTTAAACCAGTACTTGTATGACAGGGATCTGAACCCCACCATGGTTATTCACCGGGGGCATAGTTACTGGCTGCCTTCCACATTAGACCAGTTAAGTGATTCTGCCAGGCTCGTTATGCTGGGCAGTTGCGGCGCTTACCAGAATTTGAATAAGGTGCTGCAAATTTGCCCTACGGCACAGATTATTTCATCAAAACAAACAGGCGCCGGTAATATAAACCAGCCAATGATCAACACGATAATAGATGAATTAAGGCAGGGGAAAAATCTTGACTGGCCTTCTATGTGGAAACGCTTTGGCGCATTGTTTAATCATGGAGACCTGTTTAATGATTATGTGCCACCTTACAGAAACCTCGGCGCCGTATTTATAATGGCTTACCAGAAAGAACAGATGAACGAAGAGAATTAATGCCTTCTGTTTTCAGCCTGCACAATTACTTTCTGTAACGTAGCAATTCACTTTGCCTTCATGGGTTAAAGAAAGAGGAAAAATGAATTAAGGTTTTGCACGGGTTATATTCCCGTCAGAAGTGATTATGATCATCTTTTCGCTTTGCAGGTAATTAAGCACAAGCCACAGGTTTTCTTTTTTGATGTGCTTGTATTCATCCAATATATTTTGAACATTGGCGCTTTTGCCGGCGGCCCTGCTTAATATCGCCTCTTTAATTGTGCTGAATGCTTCCCGGCTTAATGCCGTCGATTTTCTTTTCAGGCAATTATCGCAAATGCCGCAATCGCTTATTTCATTATCGCCAAAATAATTTCCAATGAACCTGCTGCGGCAAACCAATGTTTCCTGCATAAAGCGCAGCATAGTTTCCATGCGCTTTGTAAAATCAGCCTTACGCCGGCGGTATCTTTCATGATTGATGACAAGATATTGCGCCGGGGCTCGGTTTGTGATGAAATAGATTTGCGGCGTATCTTTTTGCAGTGTGTAATCAATTATATGAAAAGCCTGAAGCTGCAGCAATTTCTGCTTTACCTCATCCGGAGAAGTTTTGGTTAAACGGCTGATCAGTTTTTCGCTGATGGAGACCTTGTTGTCATAAATGCCTTCATACGTTCTAAGCAAACATTTAATAACAGGCTCTAACCGGGGATGCGCATTTTCAAAATCAAACAACAATGCTTTTGGCGCAGTGAATTCAACTGTGGAAGCAATAAAAACCGTTTCATTAAAGCTGATATATCCTTCCTGCTCCAGCATCTTTAAAGTGCTCATAGCGGCAACTACATCAAGCTTAAAGTTTTTAATAAATTCGTTCAGGTTAAAGCTGTAGTAGTTGCCTTCGCCTATGCCAACCGGTATTTGCAAATAATCAGCCAGGCATTGATAAATCCTTTTAATTTCTTTTATAGGCGGAAAATGCAGTTCCGGCAGGCGTTTCAGTTCCTTTTCATCTTCCGCATTATACAATAAAACGGTATATGCTTTTTTGCCATCGCGGCCCGCACGCCCGGCTTCCTGGTAATAGCTTTCCAGGCAGTGTGGCGCATCATAATGAATTACGGTTCTTACGTCAGGCTTGTCAATACCCATTCCAAAAGCATTGGTGCAAACCATTACGCGCGTTTTATTATGCAGCCAGGCTTCCTGTTTTTCACTGCGCGCTTCAAGCGTTAAGCCTGCATGGTAAAAATCTGCATTGATATGCTGAAGGTGCAGCAGCTCCGTGATTTTCTTTGTGAGCTTCCGGCTCCTGCAGTACACGATGCTGCTGCCTTTTACATTGCTTAAAATTTCAATGGCTTTGTTTATTTTACTGTCAGCCTTAAATACAGAATAAGAAAGATTTGAACGCAAAAACGATTGCCTGAATACCACCGCATCTTTTAATTGCAGTTTGGCTTTTATATCATCTAATACAATGGGCGTGGCCGAGGCGGTTAAGGCAAGCAACGGCGCCTGTACCAAATCTCTTAACGCCGCAATTTGCAAATAGGGCGGCCGGAAATCATAACCCCATTGCGATATACAATGCGCTTCATCAATCGCAATGAGGTTAATATTTAATGATGGGAGAAATTCTTTAAACAGCCTGCTTTGCAAGCGTTCCGGCGAAACATACAGGAGTTTATAGTCGCCATGAGCAGCGTTTTGCAAAGCCTGCTTCACCTCGTAAAAAGTTAAGCCTCCATGCAGGGCAAATGCGGGAATGCCTTTTTGCCCGAGGCTGGCAACCTGGTCTTTCATTAAGGCTATCAGCGGGCTTATTACAAGGCATAAGCCTTCATGTATTAGTGCCGGAACCTGGTAACATACTGATTTGCCACCGCCGGTGGGCAACAAAACGATCGTATCTTTTTTGTTTAAAACAGATTGAATGATGGCTTCCTGTTGCGGCCGGAAAGATTCATAGCGCCAGTATTGCCGGAGTATGGACAGGGGAGAAGGCATGCTTGTTAATAAACTTCATCGTGTGGGCCAATATCAATCAGTATTATTTTATCAGCCTCTATTTCAAGAATAACCCGTAAATCATATTCTATTGAAATAGCATAGTACTTGTGCAAGGCGCCTTTTAACTTATGTAATTTAAGAGAAGGATGATTTATATCCTGCGATATTATGAAGAGCTTTTGCATTACTGTAAAAGCTATATCTGAATTTTTTGATACAGCTTTTTTAAATGCCTTTTTGAATGGAATTGAAAATTCAACTTTCTTCATCCATTACATCTTTAAACCACTGAATAATTTCTTC
The DNA here is from genome assembly GCF_047606085.1 of Parafilimonas sp. Lineage (GTDB taxonomy): Bacteria > Bacteroidota > Bacteroidia > Chitinophagales > Chitinophagaceae > Parafilimonas. Next base: position 28,546 of record NZ_JASGEX010000142.1, on the reverse strand, counting down.
AGGTGTTGATGCCACATAGGTTTTTCCTTCATCGTGCTCTTTTCGCGCCTCCTTAGCAGCTTCAAGTATTTCATTTATTCTTCTTGAAGCTTTTTCTTTTTTTAATGCGAGTTCATATTGTTCTATCTCTTTGTCAGAAAGGTTATGTAATTCTTTTGCAAAATCAGTGAGCATGCTTAAATTTTTTTAAAATTACACCATTCACACCACTTTCTTCCAGTTCAGCCTTACAGAGTTTATGGCCAGCACCACATCGCTTAAGCCCATTACCAATGCACCAAATGTTGGCGTTAAGAAGCCCAGTGCAGCCACCGGGATGGCAACAACATTATACAAAAATGCCCAGAATAAATTTTGTTTGATAGTAATATAAGTATGCTTGCCCAGGCCTAAGGAAAGCGGCAGGTTTTTCAGGCCGTTATTCATTAAAACCACCTGTGCGCTTTGCACGGCAATATGCGAAGCATCGCTCAATGAAATGCCAACGGCCGCCTTCGCCAGGGCAGGGGCATCATTAATGCCATCGCCCACCATGGCTGTAGGCGCAATTGCATTCAGCTTAGCCACCCATCCTGATTTTTGTTCCGGCGTTTGTTCGGCAATTGCTTCATCAATGCCCAGCTGTGTTGCCACTGCCTCGGTTTTATCTTTCCTGTCGCCGCTTAATAAAATGGTTTTGATGTTTTTTGCATGCAGCATTGCAATCACATCTCCCGCTTCCGGCCTTATTTCATCCGCTACATCCACCCATCCTATCCATTCATTATTGCGGATGATGTAAACATTGTGCGATGCATCATCCGTTAAATGTTTGGCTGCGTTATAAGAGCCGGCAATATAGGTGCTGCCATTAAGCCCGGTAGCCTGCATGCCCAGCCCTTTCACTTCATCAATATGGCTCCATTTTATTTCATCGGGTCTTTGCCATGCAGCGCTTATGCTTTTAGCAATGGGATGATTGGAAAATTTTTCAAGCGAATAAGCTATGCGCCTGCCCTGCTCTTCGTCAATAAAGAACATATAACCGGTTATGGTAAACCGGCCGGTGGTTAAGGTGCCGGTCTTGTCAAATATTACCTGGCGTATATTATTAAACACTTCCAGGCTTCTTGCATTTTTAAATAATACGCCGCTGCGTGCGGCCCTGCCCAGGCCTACGGCAATAGCAGCCGGCGTGGCCAGCCCCATTGCACACGGACAGGCAATAACCAACACCGCAATGCTTCTCAACAGGCTTGCGCTTGCAGTATGATCTCCTGAAAAATAGTTGGCTAAAAATGTAATAACCGCAATGCTTAAAACAACCGGTACAAACACGGCGCTTATTTTGTCGGCAAGCTGTTGTACCGGTGGCTTTTCTGTTTGTGCATTGCGTACCATTTTTAGTATATTGCTCAATACAGTGTCTTCGCCAATAGCTGTAACTTTTGCTTTCACCGTTCCGTTTTCCACCGTGCTGCCGCCTATGAGTTTATCGTCCGGTTTTTTTTCAACAGGCACGCTTTCGCCTGTAAGCAATGCCTCGTTTATACTGGCTTCGCCCCAGATAATCACGGCATCCATCGGCACAGGCTCACCCGTTTTTATTAAAACCATATCGCCTACTTTAAGTTTGGTATTTTCTATTTGTATGGTTTGTTCCTGCTGCTTTTCATCATATACAATTTTATTGGCCATTGTTTTTTGCGTAATGGCTAATTTCTTTAAGGCCGACTGGGTTGTTTGAACAGATTTATCTTCCAGCCAGTTGCCCATAAATACCAGGGTGATGATGGTGGCCGTGGTTTCATAGAACATAAACTGTTCAGGCTGGCTGGTAACAGTTCCATATAAGCTGTAAGCAAATGATGCAATGGAGCCTATTGAAACCAGCACATCCATATTCGGCACGCCGCCCAGCAGGCTTCTTATGCCGCTTTTACCAAAATACATCATGCCGGCAATAAATACCGGCAGCGTTAAGCCCAGTTGTACATACGGGTTCATTAAAAAAGATATATGCACACCAAGCATGTGCAGGAATAAAGGAGCGGCAAATACAAGGCAGAAAATAAAGCGTTGAAAATTGTTGCCGAGCAGTTTTTTTGATTTGCTTTGATGCGCATGCATGTGATCATGGCCTTCAGGCATATCATGATGGTGATGTTGCTCAGGCACTACCTCATAGCCAAGCCGCTCTATGCCCCGCCTTATTTTTTCTTTGGGGATGCTGGCATCTTTATCAAAGCTTACATCGCCGCCTATGAAATTCACTTTTATATTTTTCAGGCCTTCTTTTTCCAGGTATTTATTGATGGATAAAGCGCAATTGGTGCAGCTCATTCCTTTAACCTTCATGTTTACTGATTCCATACAGAAATTTTATATAAGCGCTTATGTATTTGCAAAATTACCCAGCCGTTTTTTCTTTATGAAAAATATAAAATCAACCATGTTGCATTTTCAATCGTTTATTGTTTAAAACGAGTAATTTGCCGGTATGAAAAGAACCATTTACCTGCTGCTCTCACTTGCTTTTACAATATCGTTAATGGCACAGCCTGCCAAAAAATATGTGCTGGTGATACACGGTGGCGCCGGCACCATTCTTCAATCTTCCATGACGCCTGAGAGAGAAGCATTGTATAAGCAAGGCCTGCAAAATGCCCTGAATGCAGGCAATGCTGTTTTAAAAAACGGTGGCGCTGCCTTAGATGCAGTTGAAGCCGCTATAAAGATCCTGGAAGATGATTCTTTATTCAACGCAGGCAAAGGCGCTGTATTTACCAATGCGGGAAAGAATGAATTGGATGCCTCCATCATGGATGGAAAAACATTGAAAGCCGGCGCTGTTGCGGGTGTTACGAATATTAAAAATCCCATTACGGCTGCACGTGCGGTAATGGATAAAAGCGAGCATGTGATGATGGCAGGCAAAGGCGCGGAAGAATTTGCTGCGGCCAATGGATGCACGGTTGTTGACCCTTCTTATTTTTTTACAGCTTCAAGATGGAGTGGCTTGCTGGCAGCAAGGCGGGAAGATTCCTTAAAAGCCCTGCATAAAGATTCAACCCACACATTGTTACGGCAACCTGGCAACTATGATTATAAATATGGAACAGTGGGCGCTGTTGCCCTGGATATATATGGTAACCTTGCTGCTGCCACAAGCACCGGCGGCATGACAAACAAACGCTTTGGAAGGATAGGCGATTCGCCTGTAATTGGCGCCGGCACGTATGCTGATAACAATACCTGTGCCATAAGCTGTACAGGCTGGGGTGAGTTTTTTATTCGGTTGGTGATGGCCAAAACCATTAGCGACAGGATGGAATTTGCGCATCAGAGTTTAAAAGATGCAGCCGATGAAATGATTATGAAGAAACTGCCTGCGCTTGGCGGCGACGGTGGTTTAATAGGCATAGACAAAGAGGGCAATATTGTAATGAGCTTTGATACGGATGGTATGTACCGGGGCTATGTAAAATCGGATGGCGAAACAGGCGTGGAGATTTATAAATAAAGCGCATTGTGCAATGTGGTTTTAATTGCAGCCGAATGTTTTGTAAAACTAATCCGGCGCAACTGAAAGCAGTACAAATGATGTTAACCAAAAATTACCTGGCATATACTATATACTGCTATGGCATGCCCTTTACTCAATTCCCTTCACCTGCATCTCTATAATATAAACTGATTTAGATGCGGTAATAAATAAGATGTTCTTATCCCTTCCGCCAAAGCAAACATTGGCTGTCCAGTTTTCAGGCACATCAATATGTTCAATTTTCTCACCGGCGCTGTTGTAAATATTCACACCCTTGCCGGTTAAATAAATATTGCCTTTTGCATCAATCGTCATTCCGTCCGATGCTTCGTTGGCAAACAATGTTTTATTGCTTAATAAGCCGTCAGCATTTATATGATACCGAAAAGTTTTACCCACGCCCATATCGGCCACATATAAATAATTTCCGTCGGCAGTGCCGGTAATGCCATTGGGTTTAACAACGGTGCTGTCAGCCAATATCAGTTCTTTTTTACCCGGCGGAAGAAAATATAATTTTTCACCGCCCAACGCAGCATCAGGCTTTGTGCGGCTCCAGTAATTGCGCTGGTAATAAGGGTCTGTAATGTATATGCCGCCCGTAAGCCTGTTCACCCAAACATCATTCGGGCCATTTAGAATATGGCCTTTATAATTATTTACCAAAACGGTAATTTTTTTATGCTTATCAATGGCAATGAGCTCATCGTTTTCGTCGGCGCAGCTTATTAAATTTCCTTTGGCATCAAAGTACATCCCGTTGGAACGTTTTGCGCCCTGCATGAACAATGACAGCTTTCCATCTGTATCATACTGCCATATATCATCATTTGGCTGATCGGTAAAAAATATATTACCCGCTTCATCAGTGGCAGGGCCTTCTGTAAAAGAAAAACTGCTGTCAATTAAAGTGAGTTTCGCTCCCGGCATTGTTACCTGAGCACCTGCAGATATAGCAAAAACAATCGTGGATAAAAACAGAGATATGCTTTTCGTCATAAAAATTAAAGTTTTGAAATTAGTAACTTCTTTTTGAAACCTGTTTATTACCTTGCCGCGTTCTACTATAAAAGATAATTATGGCAAAAATTTCCGGCAATATCTTAATTATTGATGATGAGCGCTCCATAAGAAAAACCCTGAATGAAATTCTTTCTTACGAAGGTTTTAAGATTGATGAGGCGGTTGATGGCGAAGAAGGCCTGAAGATGTTTACTGATAGAGCGTATGATGTTGTGTTGTGCGATATTAAGATGCCTAAAATTGATGGGCTTGAATTTTTAGTGAAGGCGGCTGAAATAAACCCCGACGTGCCTGTGATCATGATCAGCGGACATGGCACGATTGAAACCGCAGTGGATGCTGTAAAGAAAGGCGCTTACGATTATATTGCCAAACCACCTGATCTTAACCGGTTGCTGATAACCATCCGCAATGGGCTTGATAAAAATTCGCTGAGCAAAGAAGCCAAAGTGCTGCGCAAAAAAGTAACCGGCGTGCAGGATATGATCGGTGAAAGCGATGGCATGAAAAAAATTAAAGACACGATTGAAAAAGTGGCGCCAACCGATGCGCGGGTTTTAATAACCGGCGAGAACGGCGCAGGTAAGGAAATGGTTGCCAAATGGCTGCATGCGAAAAGTAAAAGGGCAGATCAGAGTTTAATTGAAGTGAACTGCGCGGCCATACCTTCTGAACTGATAGAAAGTGAATTGTTCGGCCATGAAAAAGGTTCATTTACCTCTGCCATAAAACAACGCATCGGCAAGTTTGAACTGGCCAATGGCGGCACCTTGTTTCTGGATGAAGTAGGCGATATGAGTTTGCCCGCGCAGGCTAAAGTGCTGCGGGCATTGCAGGAAGGCAAGATTACCCGCGTAGGCGGCGATAAGGAAATTAATGTGGATGTGCGGGTAATTGCCGCCACCAATAAAGACCTTTTGAAAGAAGTGGAAGAAAAAAACTTCCGTATAGATCTGTATCATCGTTTGAATGTTATACTCATTCATGTGCCTTCGCTTAATGAACGCAAGAGTGATATCCCGTTGCTGATAGATAAATTTCTTAAAGACATTGCAGAAGAGTATGGCCAGGCAAAAAAAGAAATTGATGCGAAGGCCGTTGTTGCTTTGCAGCGCCATAGCTGGACGGGCAATATACGTGAGCTGCGCAATGTGGTGGAAAGGCTGGTTATCTTATCCGGCAAAACCATTACAGAAAGCGATGTTACCAGCTATGTGCTTATCTGAGTAGTTTGAGGCAATGTCTTAACTATTAACGCCCTGCAAAAAGGATGAAGTGATTTATGCCATGGCAGACGGCTCTATGGTGTTTACCCGTGAGAAGGGCTGAAAAGGGGTAAAAGTGGGCCGTATATTTAAAAGCTCATCCTGCATACATGCAGACGGAAAAGAAGGCCGGATAAGCAATTCCCAATACTTAGCTTATTTGGATACTCATAAAAAATTCACCACAGAGATGGAAAAATACAATATATCTGAAAATAGTTTGATTGTTCTATTTCTTAACTCAACTCCAAAATTGAATATTGGAAATTGCCGACAGGGTTTATTTCTATGGCCCCTGGATAAAACTTTTAATCTAAAGAAGATGATTTTAACTACCGATCATGAAATAAGTAATTAGTGGTAATGCATAGAAATATTTTTCTGATAATAGTTCTGTTCCATGAGTCAATCCTTTGCAAAAGCCAAATCATCCAATCAAATTATTCAAACAATTTGATTGCCCTGCAGCAGCATATTTACCTGCAGTTAGATAACAATATTTATTCAGCAGGCGACACAGTACATTTCCAGGGTTATGTTTTGCAAAACGGATTACCGGCCGTTACTTCAAAAAATCTGTATGTGGACTGGTTTGGGGATAATGATAAATTACTGGCCCACCAGGTTTATCTGGTTGTGAATGGCACAGCCGCTGGCCAGTGGGCTATCCCGGAACTATATGAAGGTGGAAGCTTTAAAGTGCTGGCCTATACATCCAGCTTAATACAGTCAGACAGCAGCCTGGCTTTTCACCAGGAATTTCCGTTGCTGGGCCATGAAATAATACAACCTTTTCAGCTTAAAGTTTACCCTGAAGGCGGTATGCTCATAGCAGGTATTATCAATCGTGTTGGTTACCATATAGCAGGTTCCCCGGCTATGGAAATGCTGCTGGTTTCTTCAAACAATGATACGGTAACAAAAATTAATACCTCAGGAAAGGAATATGGTAATTTCAGCTTCATTCCCGAGAACAATAAAAGCTACCACATTGCATTGCCGGTTAACGGGATAGAGGGCATTGATTTACCTCTTGTTCAGGAAAAAGGTATAGCTCTACAAGTAACGCCATATCCTAATTCGATAGCCGTTATGCTGCGAAGAAGCAAAGGCCTTCCTGTGGCTGACTGGCAGTTAACAGGCATAATGAATGGTGATGTTGCCTATCAGTCAACTTTCAGTTTAAAAAACCGGGATAGTGGTTTTATTGAAATCCCAACCCAAAACCTGCCAAAAGGAGAGTTGCTGATTACTGTATATAACAATAAAGGACAATTACAGGCTTCCAGGCTGGTATATATTCCGGGGAAGGAAACTCCCGGCAATGTATTTACCTTAACCTATAATGACAGTAATTCCAACTCCGGCCAAAAGTCGTGGCGGTTAAATTACCGGGATTCAACAATGGCTTTATTGTCTGTTGCTGTGGCTGATGCTGTATTGCCTGAATGCAGCAGCAATATGCAGGGCTGGCTGCTGTTAGGCAAAGATGTGCCGGACAGCCTGCTCCATCAAAAAGACCCTGCTTCATTGATGGCAACAGACAATATCATGTTATGTTCTTCACCATTAAACACCTTAAAAAATATTAATACCACAGACACAGCTTATTTCTGTTTGTCGGGCAAAATAACAGGGAAGAAGTTGCCGAAGGAAGTAAGCCTGATTGTAAAAACGGGAGGCCGGTATCAGCCTGTAAAACTGCCTTTGGATGAAAAAGGCTGTTTCCGGGACAGCAGTTTTTTGTTGTTTGATTCCTGTTATGTGGCGCTGGCAAAAGGGCAGGAAAACCTTGCTTTGGAATTAGATACTCTATCTCCTCCTGCTTTTTTACAATATCCTTTTTCCGGCAAATGGAAGGTAGAGGCAGTGGAAAGTGAAAGTGAGCCAGCAGCAGTAACACGCCAGGTTACGCTTCCTCTCAATTTGGCGGCCTACAAAGATACTTCCGGTAGCCATCATTTATTGCCAACAGTAGAAGTCAAGACCCAAAAATGGAGAACAAAGGGAGATTCTGTGCGGGCAATCTATATGTCGGATATGATGCAGAATAGATATCCCAATGGGTATGATGTGAATTTTGACGGAGATCCAGCGCTTTATATGGGCGGCGCAACAATATGGGATTTATTGTTGGGCAAAGTGCCGAATTATGGTTATAATCCGATAACTAAAACAGGAAAAGCTGATAAAGTTTTTCTTGATGAGGTTGAAATGAGTGTTGAAGGGGTTGATGATTTACAATTACCCCAGATTGCCTTTGTTAAATATATTCCAGGACATGGAACCTCCATAACAAGTGGCAAGACAGGGAGTATATTACTGATTTACAGCAAAAAATATAAGGATCCCACCTTAAAAGAGCGCCTTGCCCATAATTGGGGAAAAGCAATAACGGGCTATAACAGTTACATACCTTTTGGACAAACCAGCTTTGATACGCAAAAAAAGGATTCTGTTGACAGGCGCAAGACCCTATATTGGGAGCCGGGCGTTATAATGGATGCAAACCGCAGACAGTTGAATCTGGATTTTGAGAATAACAGCTTAGCCAGGCAATGGCGCATCGTAGTGGAAGGTATAAAGGTGGATGGAATGCCGGTTTATTATGAGGAAGTAATTAAGTAGGATTTGGTTTATCTTTTTGAGTACTACGAAGCAGTGTTTAGCAAAAACTCTTACGGATACCGTCTGGCAAAGAACGCACATCAATAATCCCTGATCATTTGCTCACTGGCATGCTGGTTACACGATTTAGATTGACAAGAGCCGTATGACGGGAGACTGTCAGGTACGGTTCTGTGAGAAACTGGGGACTAAAACGCTCCGGCTTACCCGACCAGTTAAGATTGTATGAAATAATAAATTATGATCATTATATATTTAGTGCACAAAACAACAGCCATGAAAAAAATTTTTTTCGCAGTAATTACGCTCCTTCCCACATTACTATCTGCCCAGGTAAAACAGGTGAAGCTTACCGATTTTGATATGCAGTCATCCGCTATTATTAAAGAGGATGCGGCAACCATTTCCGGTAAAGATTACCATTCAAAAAATTACTGGTTTCCTGTAAAAGTTCCCTCAACCGTGCTTACCGGTTTGGTGGCCAATAAAGTATATCCTGATCCATACACCGGTATGAACAATATGCTGATACCCGACGCTTCAGATTCGTTCAACAGGAAATATAATCTTGAGCAATACAGCTATCTGCCCAATGACCCCAATCCCTGGAAAAAGCCGTACTGGTACAGAACGGTGTTTAATGTGCCCGCGGCTGACAAAGGCAAAATCTTCCAGCTTATATTCAAGGGCATTAATTACCGCGCAGAGGTATGGGTGAACGGAAAGCAGTTTGCCGATTCATCGCAAATGGCGGGCATGTTTGCGGAATACAGCCTGAATGTAACGGATGCCATTGAGCCCGGCGACAGCAATGTGCTGGCCGTGAAAATTTACCCGCTCGATTATCCGGGCGAGCCTGCGCCGCCGCAACTAAAAGCCCTGGGCGATTTCTTTTTAAACGGCGGCCCCACAGGCGATATCGGCAAGAACATTACCATGCTTTGTTCGGTAGGCTGGGACTGGATACCCGAAGTGCACGACCGCAACATGGGTATATGGCAGCCGGTTTATTTGCGCACAACAGGCAGTGTGGTGATACAGCAGCCGCATATTATAACCGAACTGCCCAAACTGCCTGATACTTCGCTGGCTGAATTAAGTTTGAACGTATCATTAAAGAATAATGGCAATGCGGCAGCAAAAGGTAAGCTGAAGATTACCATTTCTCCTGAAACATTTGAGGGCAAAGCTTTTGATGTGGAAAAAGAGGTAATGGTGGAAGCCAATGCTGTAAAAGAAATAAAATTATCTGCTGATGATGTGAAGCAGTTTGTGATAAGCAAACCGCATTTGTGGTGGCCCAATAATTATGGCGATCCCGATCTTTACCGCGTCCGCCTGCAATATATAAGCGCTAATACCATTTCTGATGATACTTCATTCCTGTTTGGCATCCGCACGGTAAGCTCAGAAGTAAGGATGGTGAAAGACTGGGCGAGAAGGGATTTTTATGTGAATGGGAAGCGGGTGCATTTGGTGGGCGGCGCCTGGGTGCCTGATATGATGCTGAACCGCGATTCGCTGCGCAACGATTACGAACTGCATTTATGCCGCAATGCCAATATAAACCTGGTAAGAATATGGGGCGGCGGCCTGGCAGAAACAGATGATTTTTATGAACTGGCCGACCGTTATGGTCTGCTGGTATGGCAGGACTTCTGGATAACCGGCGACACGCAGGGCGAATTTAAAGGCTCGCCTGATTATCCTTTGCAGGGCGAAATTTTTAAGCGCAATGTAATAAGCACCATTTACCGCATACGCAACCATGCAAGCCTGCTGGTGTGGACGGGCGGCAACGAAGGCCATGCCCGTAAAGAATTATACGATGCCATGCGGGATAATATTACACAGCTTGACGGCACCAGGCCCTTCATTCCAAGTTCATCGGGCTTTGCCAAACTGCCACAGGGTTTTGCCGGCTCATGGCCCGATGATAAACCTTCGGGCGTGTACAGCGGTGGGCCGTACAGGTGGCAGGAGCCTTCAAAGTATTATGAGCTTATCAATAAGGGTAAAGACTGGGTTTTTAAAGATGAAACAGGCATTCCATCGCAGCCGCCCTATTCATCGCTGGCAAAAAATATTACGCCGCTTGTGCCCGATGATACCATTCCTTACCCGTTAAATAATGTTTGGGGTTATCATGACGCCTGTATTGGCGCAGGCCATTTTGAAGACTATTATAAACAGATGGCCAGCCGTTTTGGTGCACCTGCAGGCATGAAAGATTATGCTGATAAAATGCAGTTGATGAATGCTGATGGTTACCGCGGCATTTTTGAAGCCGCTGCACATAAGCTTAACGATAATGGCGGTGTTATGTTATGGAAACTGAATGCGGCATTTCCAAGTGTGATATGGCAGGTATATGACTGGTTTTTGCAGCCCAACGCCGGCTATTATTTTATGCAGCGCGCCTGTGCACCGCTGCATGTGCAGTTTAATTATGATGATTCTGCGGTGGCCGTTATTAACCGCAGCTATCAGCCGTATTCAAACTTAACTGTTGATGCGCAGGTGATTGATATAAGCGGAAAACCTTTGTACCGGCAATCAAGAAAAATTAATATGCGTGCAAGCGCAGCCAATGAATTTATACCATTGGTTGATGTGCTTGCCAAACAAAAGGATGTTGTGTTTGTTGTGCTGCATGTAAGAGATGAGCATGGCAAAACCATTTCAGAAAATACCTACTGGCTGCAACCAGAAAATGATTATACATCTTTCGGCAGGATGCCCGCGGCTGTTGTATCGAATAAAGTTATTGCCTCAGAAAAGAAGAGCGGTTATCAGTATTATACTTTGCAGTTTACCAATACTTCGTCACAGTTTGCTTTCTTCATTAACCCGCAGTTAATGGTAAATAATGAAGAAGTAATGCCGGCTTTCTGGAGCAATAATTATTTTTCTTTAATGCCAAACGAAAGCACAACGGTAACGGTTAGCTGCCCGCTTGAAAAATTGAATGGTAAGAAACCGCAGATTACCATAGCTGCATGGAATGTAACCGGCGTTACAACTGAGCTGCCTTAGAATCTGTTTAAATTTTTCGCGCAGAGAACACAGCGCCAACAGAGACGTTGTATTACGCTGTTTACTCCTTTGCTCTGTGCGAAAAATTGCCAAACCCTGTAAAGAATTGAATTGTTAACACAGTTTCCTGAAATCTTGGCCTGTTCGCATCGTAACTGTGCAAACTGTATAAGCTTTATGCTACGCCAATAACCGCCTGTATGGCCGTGGAAACGTTAAACATATTTAAGAAAACTTTACTTTGCTTAATTGCAGTTGCATAATTAGAATACTATTTTTGTTGCCTTTAAAATAAAATCATGGGTTGGATCATATTTATAATCGGCGCCATTGGCTGGCATATAGGTGTTTATGGCTTGTTTAAAAAAGCCGGTATTGCCGCCTGGAAAGCCTTTGTGCCATTTTACAATACCTGGTGCATGGTTGAAATTACCGGCATTAAAAAACTATGGTTCTGGGTGCAGTTCATTCCAATCCTGGGACAGTTTGTCACTATCTGGATAACGATAATTTTTGTAATGCATTTCGGGCAGTTTACGCTGCTGCAGCATGCCGCACTGGTGTTCCTGCCATTCATTTACCTGCCATATATTGGTTTTTCAAAAGATGTGAGATGGGGCGGTAAAGATGTAATGAAGCATTACAAAAAATCGGCTGCAAGGGAATGGGTGGACGCCGCGGTATTTGCTGTAGTGGCCGCCACATTAATCCGCACATTCATCTTTGAAGCCTATACCATTCCAACAGAAAGTATGGAAAAAACATTGCTGATAAACGACTTTCTGTTTGTGAGCAAATGGAGTTATGGGGCAAGGCTGCCGGTAACGCCGCTGAGTTTTCCTTTTGTGCATAATGTTATGCCGGGCATGCCCACCACGCCCTCTTATTTAAAATGGATACAGTTACCGTATAAAAGATTGCCGGGTTATACATCCATAAAAAGAAATGATGTGGTTGTGTTCAATGTTCCGGCTGCAGACACCATCATCAACCTGCCGGACTATGGCAGCAAGGTTTTGTATTATGATGTATTGAGACAACAGTTTAACGGCAACCGTGATGCATTGAATGCAACGTATCCTGTGCTTGTTCACCCTTTTGACAAAACAGATAATTATATAAAACGTTGTGTAGGCGTGCCCGGCGACGTGATACAAAACAAACAGGGCATACTGTATGTAAACAATCAGCCTGCTTATGTGGCGCCCGGTTCGCAGATTGATTATGTGGTTGAAACAAATGGCACCATCTTTAACCCGCAGTTCCTGGAAGACTCCCTGGAGATGGATATTAATAATGGCGACCAGGTGCAGGTTGATGGCAGCCAGAAAATATATATTATGAACCTTACACCTGAAAAAGCGGCTATTGTAAAAAGGCAGCCAAACGTAAAAAGTATTTCTATTTATTCGTCAGCGGATGTAACCATTCAAACGTTTCCTTTTGATACTGCCAATTTTAAATGGTCTGTTGATAACTACGGCCCGCTGCAGGTGCCTAAAGCCGGATCAACCATAACCTTATCGCCACAGAACATTGCTTTGTATGAGCGCATTATAACAACGTATGAGCATAATACGCTGGAATATGCAAATGGCAGCTATGTAATAAACGGCAGGCCTGCCAATAATTATACTTTTAAATACAATTATTACTGGATGATGGGCGATAACCGCCACCGCAGCCAGGACAGCCGTTACTGGGGCTTTGTTCCGGAAACGCATATTGTGGGAAAAGCCTCGCTTATATGGTTTAGCTGGGATAAAGGCCCGCGATGGAGCCGTTTGTTTAAATCTATTCAGTAAAAGGATAATCAGTAAGCCGGCATAAAAAAATAACCCGGTCTTTTAAGCTTGCAAATGCAGGGGCATACAATTGTTAGAGACTTTACAATCAAACCTTCCTGCCGCCTTCTTTTTGCTGCTCTTTTGCCCAGGTGTCTTTTAATGTAACCGTTCTGTTGAAGATCAGCTTTTCTTGGGTGGCGTTTTTATCCAAAGTAAAATATCCTTTGCGCAGGAATTGATAACGCTCATCCTGCATTGCATTTTTTAAAGCAGGCTCGGCATATACAACAGGAAGAATTTCCAGCGAATTTTCGTTAATGTAATCTTTAAAATCGCCTGCTTCACCGGATGGGTCTTCTGCTTTAAACAAACGGTCGTATAATCTTACTTCGGCTGTTATGGCATGCGCCACGCTTACCCAATGCAGGGTGCCTTTTACTTTTATGTTTGATGTATCGTTACCGCTTTTGCTTTCAGGGATGTAAGAGCAGTTAAGCTGGATGATATTGCCCGCATCATCTTTCACCACTTCATCGCATTTTATAATGTAAGCGCCTTTTAACCGTACCATGCCGCCGGGAAATAAGCGGAAATATTTTTTGGACGGGCTCTCCATGAAATCATCCTGTTCTATATACAATTCCCTGCTGAAAGGCACATCGCGAAAACCGCCATTAGCATCTTCAGGATTATCTTCCACGCTCACCATTTCGTTTTCCTCCTTATAATTAGTAAGCACAAGTTTTACCGGGTTGAACACAACCATCCTGCGCAAAGCGATCCTGTTCAGATCTTCCCGCACACAAAATTCAAGCAGGCTCAGCTCTGTAACGTTTTCCCTTTTGGCAATGCCTGCCCGGTCGCAAAAATCCCTGATTGATGCAGGCGTATAACCCCTTCTTCTTAACCCGCTGATGGTGGGCATGCGTGGGTCGTCCCAGCCATCCACATGCTTTTCATTTACCAGTTGCAGCAGCTTGCGTTTGCTCATTACGGTATAGCTGATGTTGCGCCTTGCAAATTCATACTGGCGGGAAGGGTAAATATCAAGCTTCTCAATAAACCAGTCGTATAATTCGCGGTGCGGCACAAATTCCAGCGTGCAAATGCTGTGTGTTATATGTTCTATGGAATCGCTTTGGCCATGTGCAAAATCATACATCGGGTAAATGCACCAGTTATCGCCTGTGCGGTGGTGGTGTGCATGTTTAATACGGTAAATAACCGGGTCGCGCATCAGCATATTAATATGCGCCATATCAATTTTTGCACGCAATACCCGTTCGCCGTCTTTATATTTTCCGGCTTTCATTTCTTCAAACAGGCGCAGGTTTTCTTCTATGCTTCTGTTGCGGTATTTACTGTTAATGCCCGGCGTTGTTGGCGTGCCCTTTTCAGCAGCCATGGTTTCACTGTTGCTGTCATCAATATATGCATAACCTGTCCTTATCAGCTTAATTGCAAAAAGATATAGCTGTTCAAAATAATCCGAAGCATATAGCTCGTGCTTCCATTCAAAGCCCAGCCAGCGCACATCATTTTTTATGCTTTCCACATATTCTGTTTCTTCTGTTGTGGGGTTGGTATCATCAAACCGCAAATTGGTATAGCCGCCGTATTTTTTTGAGAGGCCGAAGTTCAGGCAAATGCTCGCCGCATGACCCAGGTGTAAATAACCGTTGGGCTCAGGCGGAAACCGCGTAATGATTGAAACATATTTGCCGGCATCCAGGTCGCGCTCTATTATTTCTTCTAAAAAGTTTAAAGATTTTTCTTCTGCCATAACCGGCAAAGATAATTGCTTAATGTTGCGTTAGTCAACCTCCTGAAGAATCTTCAACCAGCGAATTTTAAAAGAAACGTTAAACTGGTTTCTTTTGCGCTTTTGCATTTATGCCCTTGCAGTTTGTTAATTAACTTGTCTTACTGGCAACAAAAATGTTATTTGCACCATGCTCCTGAATTTCACACATATTTTTAGCTTATCCATGCTTGGGTTTGCAGGCATCTTCTCCATTTCGTCCTGTGCGGGGCACAACACACAATCTGTTATTGGTATGAGCGAGCAAAAAATTACTACGGCAGTCACTGATACAGCCAGTTTTGGAACAGGTTGTTTCTGGTGCACAGAAGCCATCTTTCAAAGATTAAATGGCGTTATAAAGGTTACAAGCGGTTATAGCGGAGGCTCTGTGCCTGATCCCACTTATGAAGAAGTTTGCACCGGCACCACAGGCCATGCAGAATGCTGCCAGGTGGTGTACAACCCGTCTGTTATAAGCTATGATGAATTGCTTGAAGTTTTCTGGAAAACACATGACCCCACCACTTTAAACAGACAGGGTAATGATGTAGGCCCGCAATACCGCAGCGTGATATTCTATCATTCAGAAGAACAAAAAGAAAAAGCAGAACATTATAAGGCTGCGCTAAATGATAGCGGGGTTTTTAATAAACCGGTTGTTACAGCTATTGAACCTTACCGGAATTTTTATGCTGCCGAAAATTACCACCAGAAATATTTTGATTACAATCCGGGCCAGATGTATTGCCGTTTAGTAATTGCGCCAAAGGTGGAAAAGTTTGAAAAGGTGTTTAAGAATAAATTAAAAAGCACCTCTAAAAACAGCGAAACGGCGAATAAATGAATAGCAGGTTAAAGGGCGTATCCAAATTTTTGCTTCCTCATGATTTTCCGGTTAGTGGATACCGGCCGGCAAAAAATAACCGAAGAAATTTTTAAGTTTTTTACATTCGCACAATGGCTCAATTGCAATTAGGCGATGCACTGAAGGAATTCTTAAACAGGAGTAAGCTTAAAGCCGGTTTAAGGGCGGTGCAGATTGAAGGTATCTGGGAAGATGTGATGGGTAAAACCATTGCCCGTTATACGGATAAAATCCAAATAATTAATAATACCCTTTTTGTTTATACTTCTGTAGCTGCGTTAAAACAGGAACTGGTTTATCAAAAAACCAAAATAATTGAAAGGATAAATGAAGCGCTGCACGAAAAAGCCATTACTGATATTGTTATAAAGTAAACGCAGGTATGCTTTATTTTTCACGGTTGTATGTATAAAGCCAATGGCGGGAAGAAAGAAAATATTAATGGTTGATGACGACGCAGAAGACAGGATGCTGATGCAGGATATGTTTGCGGAAATAGGAGCGCCGGATGCTGCCCATTATGCCGATAGCGGCGAAACCGCACTGCTTTACCTGGAAGGATTAACCGATAATGAACTGCCTTCGGTTATTGTGCTTGATCTGAATATGCCCAGGTTAAATGGCACGCAGGTTTTAAAAATATTAAAGCAAAATACAAAGCTTAAGCACATCACCGTAATCATGTATTCAACTTCCATAAATAATATTGAGAAAGAACAAAGCCTTAAACTGGGTGCGCATTCTTATGTAATCAAGCCAAGCTCTTATAACGATTGTATTAAACGGGCAAAATATTTTAATGACTTATCAGCTGAATTAAGCAGTTATAATTAAATTAATGCTGCAGTTTGAGACTTTGGCATATCTTCCAAACCCGGTTCAATTAACGCGCGTTCAATATAAACATTCATTAACCCGATGCTTTAGCTTTGGGCAGAAGATGCACATAGGTTCCCGGCTTTAGCCTGGGTTCTTCAATCAAAAAATAAAGCTTTGGCCAAAGCCAATAACACTTTACCTTAAGCAGCCCGGGCTTAAAAGCCCGGGTTAAAAATTATATTGAGCTCACGTTAAAATAATTAGTTGGCAAGCAGTTTTTTGCTTCTTATCAGGGGCTCAAATACCGAGATGATGCGTTGGGCAATACCTGTCCATCCGAAATTTCTCCTGGAAAAGATGGCGCCTTCCACGCCAATGCGTTTTGCTATTTCCGGGTAAAGCAACGGAAATGCCAGCATAGTTCCATATTCGATCGGACGGTTGGGATCGGCCAATAGTGCCTGTTTGCCAAAATTTATAAGGTCAAATAAACCACCATGCACAGTAATGACTGTAGGTGTTCCGCATGCCATTGCTTCAATGGCTACCATGCCAAATGGCTCATACCTCGACGACAGTGCAAATACTTTTGCGCATCGGTAATAATCTGCTAAATCTTCGTCAGGCACATATAGTTTCCAAACGATTTTATCGGAAACGCCTAATGCTTCTGCCAGGGCTTTCAGTTCTTCAACACCCTGTTTATCCTGTTCAGACTCATTGCTTCCAATGGCGGCTACTAACCTCGCCTGTGGCACCAGTTCAAAAAGTGTGGGCAATGATTTTATAAGCAAATCATGACCCTTGTTATATGCCATCCTCCCTAAAGCTAAAACATCGTGTTCCAGAAAGCAGTGCCGCTCACGCAGCCGTGATGCCTCCTCCGTCATTACCGGAGAAAAACGGTTTTCATCCATTCCGGGAGGTATAACGGTTACATGTGTATCCAATACGTCATAACTGTTTTTCAGCAGTTCTATTTGCGGAAGCGTGGTAGCGA
The DNA here is from genome assembly GCF_047606085.1 of Parafilimonas sp. Lineage (GTDB taxonomy): Bacteria > Bacteroidota > Bacteroidia > Chitinophagales > Chitinophagaceae > Parafilimonas. Next base: position 10,793 of record NZ_JASGEX010000142.1, on the reverse strand, counting down.
TAACATAATTGCACATCTGGTAAACAAAGTATTCTTTGCGTATGCGTTCTTCAAACCGGTAAATGTTTTCCATTTCAACCGGGTCAAAATCTCCGCCAAGGTTATTCTTCTTCCACAAGCCCAGTGAATGCGGTGTGTGCACATGCGGAATATCAAGGTCTTCTGCTATTTTCTGCCCAGCCCAGCCCGCATCCCAGTAATGGGAATACACCAGGTCGTACCTGATGCCGGTAGTCCTAACTTTGGCCAGGAAGTTGGTAATCAGCTGATCGAGATAATCGTGCATATCTTCTTTGCGGATGAATTTTTTGCCGCCAAACGGAATACGCCACACCCTGAAATTTTCATTAACAATATCAAATTCAGGCTGGTCTTCAAACTGCCTTGTAACCAGGTCAACTTTCAAGCCCAGCCTGCTGAAACGGTTAGCCAGTTCCAGTACATATACTACCTGGCCACCGGTATCGGGTTTGCCCAGTTCGGGCTCTGCGGCTACATAGCCATGTACTGACATTATTAAAATCCTTTGCATATTTGTGTTTTTTAGTTTATTAAATTAAGCTCATGGCAGGTATGGATATATTCAGATGCCGACCATGCCTGGTACGATTTTCCCATGGGCCTGCCTGTTGTTCCATTCGCCCATTCATTAAACTCCCATTCATTAAATATGCCGAGTTTGTTTAATTCTGCTAATTTGTATAGCTCTTTCAAAGCCAGCTCCCGCATGCCCAGTTTATCAATATACCTGACCCAGCCTGCCCCTACAAAAGGCCAGATGCCGCCATTGTGATAGTGATTGGGCAGGTTTAAAAGATTAACGGTATAATATGGCCGCCAATCCGGGTCGCCGGCCATCACAGCAGGATACACATTTTTTACCGGGAAAGGATCATTTACGCCCGCACCCCAGATAAACCGGAACGTAGTTGTAGCCTTTTCTTTGTCCACAACATTATACAGGAAGGCAAGGATGTTGGCATAAACATCGCACCTCCAGCTAAAATCGAAAGGGGTTACCTGAGCTATTAAATACCTGGCATCGCCGATAGTAAATTGTTTTTCGGCAAAGCCGGTAGAATGATCTAATATACCGCCGGTGGTGGGCCAGAAGTTTTGAATGATTTCTCTTTTTATAATATGCGACCACCGCAGATAGTTGCCGGCTTTTTTATATTCTCCCAGCAACTCAAGCAGCCTGCCAAAACAAACATTGGCCTGGTACCAGATAACTTCATCATATAAAACGTTATAGCTTCTGCCAAAAAGATCTGTCCAGTCGCCTGCTTCAGGTATTTCAAGCAGTGCATCATTGTTTCCGTCCTGCGCTGTCAGCCATATCATTATACGCTGCAGCGTATCAATGTTTTCCCGAAGAAAGGTGATATTGCCTGATGCTTTTATAAAATCATGAAAAGCGATTATAAGCCACAGCCCGCTGTCTATGGAGCAAATGCCGCCCACACCTGAATAATCCGGTTTGCCGGTATCAAGGCTTACGTTGGAGGGAATCTGCCCGGCCGGTGACACATATTTCAGCAGCGTTTTTAGCGTGTTGAGCTGGCAATTATACACCTCGGTGTCATCAATAAGGTACACTGTTCCGGTAATGGCGATTGACCCGTCCCGTGCCCATACACTCCTGTAATTAACATCAGTACCTGATGCAGCATTATCATTCAGCGAACAGGCAGAAAACCCCATGGGAGTAATGTTTTTGAGAATTACTTTAAGCGCCTCCTCGTATCCCTGCAGAATAAGGTCATATTGAGCATCTGTTATACTTTTTATTTCCCCTATATCCATCAGGTTTATCTGCTCCAGGTTTATTTCGTCATTGCCCTGCGTATTTTCCAAAACCTGATCATTTGAAACACGGGCGCCAAAATGTAACAGGCCATCCACCACGCCTTCATCATGTTCTTTACCGGAAAAATAAACGCGGCCTGGTTTTATCTGACTTAATAATTCCTGGTGCGCATTAGCCACCACAATTCCTTTTATTCCCTCTATCTGGAACATTGCCATATCGTTACCACTGTCTCCGGCAACAATGGTTTCATCAGCCGGGATATTCAGAAAGTCCAGCAGCCATTTAAGTGCATTTCCTTTATTGGCCCATTTAGGCAATATGTCCAGGTGAATATCACTTGAATAAACAACATTTACCCCCAGCCCTTTTTTTGCCAAGGCCTGTTCAATACCCGATAACATTTCGGGCGTTGCATCGTGCAGGTACCAGCTTGATTTATATTCATTCTGAAAATGATCCGCTTGCTTTTTCAGTCCGTTTTTAAGGCCGTTCATAACATCGTTAACTGTATCTATATTCCATCCTTCTTCCAATACCTGCGAAAACGCTTTAATAAGTTTTCTTGTTTTAACGTCCCATATTGCCGTGCCAACACCGCATATTATATAAGAGGGTACAGGCAGCCTTCTCGACAATATTAATTTCATGGTATCATCAATTAAACGTCCTGTGTTATAGCAAAGCAGCGGTGGCTCATCAAATGTTATTTTTTTCCATTGCCTCACAAAAGAAAAATGGTGATTTGAGACCGGTAATAATGTGTCATCTATATCGAATGAAAGAAATTTTATTGCCATAGAAATAATGCTGTTTATTGTATTGCCTGCAGGGAAAGCATCACGTTATAAGAAAAATAAAAATGCTTATTGTAGGCAGTATAAGCCAAATTGCAAAAATTTTTCCTGCTGATTGTTACAAAACTCTAAAAATCATGCCTTTTTATTAAAAAGCACCTGTTTTCACTTTGGAAATAAGCTCTGCGCAGCGATAGTTTGGTTATAGTAGAATAGTATTGTATAATCCCTTTAAAGCCCAGGAGGCGGGCACATATAGGTTGCACCTTTGGTTTGCATTTTCCTGATAAAACTATGTGGTGATTTTTTTAGTGTAATGATTTGAATAATTTACTTCAAACAAAAACCGGATTGTCACTTTTTTTGCAACAACCCGGTTATAATATAAACAACCACTTTAAAAGCTTTATTGCAATAAGGCTTTTGCCTTGTTTACAATATTCTCCACAGTAAAGCCATATTCCTTCATAACCACATCACCCGGTGCAGATTCACCGAATTTTGAAATGCCGATTATATCGCCTTCATCCGTAACATATTTATGCCAGCCCATGGGAGAGCCGGCTTCTATAGCAAGGCGTTTGCTTAAAGACTTTGCAAATACAGACTCTTTATAAGCGGCATCCTGTTTTTCAAACAATTCCCACGATGGCATGCTTACCACCTTTACGGCAATGCCCGCTTCCTTTAATGCAGCCTGCGCTTTTAGGGCAAGTGAAACTTCGCTGCCTGTTGCAATTAAAATAAGCTGTGCATTTTCAGCATCCGATAATATGTATGCTCCTTTTTCAAGCCCTGATGCTTTTGCATATTTGCTTTGATCTAAAGAAGGCAGTTTTTGTCTAGATAGGATTATTGCAACCGGGCCGCCTGTATGCTCCAGTGCAACGCGCCAGGCCTGCGCTGTTTCGTTGGCATCGGCCGGGCGGATAACGGTAACATTGGGTATGGCACGCAATGCAGCCAACTGTTCAACCGGCTGGTGCGTTGTGCCGTCTTCACCCAAACCAATACTGTCGTGTGTATAAATGTAGATTGGCCTTAACTGCATGATGGCTGCCAGGCGGATGGGCGGGCGCATGTATTCACTGAAAATTAAAAATGTTGCACCATAGGGTGTAAAGCCTTTGGTAACAGCTATACCGTTTAATATAGCGCCCATGGCATGTTCGCGTATGCCAAAATGGAAGTTCCTGCCGTTGTAATTGCCGGCTTCAAATGACTGTGCATTTTTAATTAATGTATTGGTTGAAGGTGCAAGGTCGGCAGCGCCGCCAATCATCAGCGGGAAGAGATCTGCAATGGCATTAATGGTTTCGCCTGATGCCTGGCGGGTAGCCATTGCATCATCCGGGCCGAATACCGGCAGTTTCTCCTTCCAGCCCTCCGGTAACTTACCGCTGCTGAAAAGTTCATATTCTGCGGCCAGTTCAGGATATTTTTCTTTATAAGCTGCAAATAATTCTTTCCATTGCTTTTCCGTATCGGCACCTTTGGAACCAGCCTTTCGGTAGAAGTCAAGCACTTCATCTGCAACAACAAAAGATTGTTCGGGATCGAAACCAAGATTCTTTTTTGTGGCGGCCAGTTCTTCTTTGCCCAGTGGTGCGCCATGCGATTCAGCCGTATCAACCGCGTTGGGAGCACCATAAGCAATATGTGTCCTAACCAAAATCAAGGAAGGTTTGTCGGTTACTTTTTTCGCGTTTTTAATAGCGGCAGCAATGCCTTCCACATCATTACCATCTGCAACAGACTGCGTATGCCATCCGTAGGCTTCAAAACGTTTTGCCACATCTTCGTCAAATGCCAGTGAAGTATCGCCTTCAATTGAAATATGATTGTTATCGTACAGGTAAATAATGTTGCCCAATTTTAAATGGCCGGCAATGGAAGCGGCTTCTGCGCTTACGCCTTCCATTAAATCACCATCGCTGCAGATGGCATAAATGTTATAATCAAAAAGATCAAAGCCTTCTTTGTTATAGCGGGAAGCAAGATATTTCTGAGCTATCGCCATGCCAACACCATTGGCAAAGCCCTGACCTAAGGGGCCGGTGGTAATTTCAATACCGGGTAATAAACCATATTCAGGGTGGCCTGCTGTTTTGCTATGCAACTGTCTGAAATTTTTTATATCATTAAGGGTAACATCATAGCCGGTTAGGTATAGATAAGCATATTGTAACATACAGGCGTGGCCTGCTGATAAAATAAATCTGTCTCGGTTGGCCCATTCAGGATTTTTGGGGTTGTAGTTCATTGTTTTTGTCCATAATGCATAACCCATTGGTGCAGTGGCCATTGGAGTACCCGGATGGCCTGAGTTTGCTTTTTGAACTGCGTCTGCTGCAAGCAGCCGGACTGTGTCAATTGATAATTTGGTAAGATCAGCGTTCATTCTTTTATTTTTAGGAGCGGCAAGATAAAAATTTATTAAAGAAAAAATAATTGTTTACATGACAATTATCCTCGATAACATAGATTCTGCATGTATTTCACTAATTTCCGCTAAAATTTTGTATGGATTATACTGTGCCGCCCCATACCAGAATCGGGCACGTGCATTTAAAAGTTGCCGATTTGGACCGTGCATTATCTTTTTATAAAAATTTACTGGGTTTTGAAATTATGGACAGGTTTGGCACCCGGGCTGTATTTATATCTGCCGGCAGTTATCATCATCATATAGGCTTAAACACCTGGTACAGCAAAAATGCGCCGCCGGCACCGGTGCATTCTGCAGGCCTGTTTCATACTGCTATTCTATATCCCACAAGAAAAGACCTGGCAGTTGTATTTAAACGGCTGCTGGATGCCAAATATCCTTTCACCGGTTTTGCCGATCATGGTGTTTCTGAAGCCCTGTATCTGAATGATCCTGATGAGAACGGTGTTGAATTGTATTGGGACAAACCCCGCGACCAATGGCCTTTTGATACGAATGGCGAGTTGCACATGTACACGAAAGAACTGGATATGGAATCTTTGCTTGCCGAATTGACCTCGCTCCAACCCTTCTCCACCCGGGGAGAGGAATATTAATTCAAAGCTGTTATAGTTTATTTAAGGTTTGTTCCATGCCCAATAATTATTTTAAGTTCAAACAATTTACGGTTTATCAGGATCAATGTGCCATGAAGGTTTGCACCGACGCCTGTTTGTTTGGAGCATGGGCGGCTGATTATAACTTACAGCCTGTAGTTCACCGCTTGCTGGATATAGGAACCGGTACAGGCTTATTGTCTTTAATGCTTGCCCAAAAATTACCGGATGTAATAATGGATGCTGTTGAAATTGATGAAGCTGCAGCGCAGCAGGCAAAAGAAAATTTTGAAGCTTCTCCGTGGAAAGAAAGGCTTAATGTTTATAATACTTCTATCCAGCAGTTTGCTGAAACAACTGCGCATAAGTATGATATTATTATTTGCAATCCGCCGTTTTATGAAAATGATTTGAAGAGTGGTGATGCTAAAAGAAACCTGGCGCTGCACAGCGCGGAATTAAGGCTGGGGCAGTTGATTGCTGCTGCAGATACGCTGCTTAATGATGGCGGGCGTTTTTTCGCGCTGCTGCCATATTTCAGAACGGAAGAATTTGAGGCATTGATTGATGGTAAGTTTTTTGTGCGGGAAAAAGCGCTGGTGAAGCAATCCGGAATGCATGATTATTTCAGAAGCATGTTTTTGTTGACGAAACAGGAAGGCTCTCCTGTTTTTTCAGAGATGAGCATAATGAATGAAGACGGAAATTATACAGAAGCGTTTGTGGGGTTGCTGCAAACGTATTACCTGAAATTGTAAGTATTTTTCACAGGCGGGCGCATCTGTTTTCTTAATAAAAAGAAATGCATTCACAGTTTTATTGAGATGTTTCTTTATCCAGTGGTATTTGAATTATAACAGCCGTTCCTTTTTCTTCCCGGTTAAGCCAATGGATATTTCCCTGCAGTAACTTAACCCGGTGTGCCATGTTTCTTATGCCAAGGCTTTTATTTTTTGTTGCGGTTATGTCAAAGCCGGTTCCGTTATCATTAACCGTTAGCTGAATCATGTCGCCTTCTTTTTTGATATGAATATCAATTGCCGTAGCGTTTGCATGTTTTAATGTATTTTGAACAGCCTCCTGCACCACGCGGAAAAGCATAACCTGCGCTTCAGCTTCCACAGGCAGTTTTTCATAATCACTGCTTATACGCACGGATATGTTGCGGGCGGCATTCAGCCGTTCTTTTTCCCAGTTCAGGTTTTCTATAAAATCGAATTGGCGTATCCAGTCTGTATTCAAAGATTTGGAAAGTGTGCGCAAATCCTGTATAGCGCGGGCAAGGCTTTGCTCTGCAGTTTTGAATGTATCCGGCACGGTTTGTATTTCCATGCCCGCAATATTGAGCAGCATTTTGGTGCTGCTCAGTAACTGGCCAATGTTATCATGCAGTTCCTGGCTTACCTGGTTAAAAGCATGTTCCTGGGTTTCAAGCTGGGCTTTCAGCAACTGTTCATTAAACGAAAGTTGCATCAGTTGCTTTTCCTGTATATATCTTTTTTTGCGGCCATTAAAGTAAGCCACCAGTATAAAAATGAAAACGCCCGCCAGCAATAAAACTATTGTGGCGATGATAATGGCGATAATGAGGTCTGACGGGTGTTCCTTCGGCGGCATATAAATGCAATGATTAAGCTGCTACGTAAAATTACATTTACTGTGTAATTAATATAACCATACAGGTTGATGCCGGTAACATCGTGATAATGCTGCAGGTAATCAAGAAAAAGGTAAATCAGCATGCTGCCCAGTGCAGACAGTAACAAGCCAATGGCCAGCCAGGCATATTCGCTGGCCAGCAGGTTTACATAATTTTCCTGCGAAAGCAGGGCATAAAAAAAGTAACAGCTCAAAAATGAAAAGATAATGTTTCCGGTTAATTCGGTGTAAGAATTATAAACATGCATGCCCTGCAGGAAAATGAAATTCATCAGCCAGGCCAGCGAAAATATACCCGTCAGCCAATAACAAAGCTTTTTCATTGCCGGTGCAGCCAGGCTGAATATCCAAACAAAAAACAAAACATTTATAAGCAGCAAAATATTATAGGGCAGCGCATTATTGTATGCCTTCCGTATATAGCTGATATACCATCCTGTTGCATCGAGCAGGATGGTAATAAAAGCCAGTATTTTAAAAGACCGCCATTGGCCGGTTGGCTTATCCAGCAAAACCACAGCGGCAATAAAAGAAGCCCATTCGGCTATGATAGTGATATTAATGTAAGAAAGCAGCATCGGTGGTTTTTTATTGTGTTACAGGGCAGTTGGCAGGACAGAGGTGACCGTTATCAAGTGCCATTATAGTGTTATCTTTCGATTTCAGAAAGCTTTCGTGGTGATTCATATTACATTTTCTACAACAGAAATCAGGCGAATCTTCAAACTTAAAAAGTTTGTTGCCGGTTTTCACATAATCAAATTGTAATATCATTCTCTTCTTATACCTATGGCCATCATAGCAGGTTGAATCTTTTCCTTTTTTATCATAAGCTGATATTGTTATTCGAAATCCTATAAAGTCCTTTAACATCGTATTGGTTTTAATTTCTTCAAAGGCTTCAATAATCCTCTTGTTTTCATAATAAATGCTTTTTGTGTCAGTATAGTTTTTTGAACCGTTATCGTTATCGCTGTTAGAATCAATTGTTTTTCTTAGTGCAGGTAATATATGATTGTTATATTCTGTTGTCCAGTTGATCTTATTGCTATCGGGTACCTTATGTAAAACTGTATCGTTATCCACCACATAACACTTCCCATAATCTGTGTTTTTATCAGCAGCAGTAAAAAGCAAAACTATCTGACCATCATTTAGCTGTATAGAGGTATCGCTGCCTTTCTTAACAAAACAAGCAAATATTACTCTAAGGCCCTGGGCTTTCTGAGTGCCTGTATCTGCCTTAATTATTTCATTTAGATTGCTTTTTGATATAAAAAAATAAGGATTGTTATGATATAGCCTTCCTGTTTCCTTCAATAATTGATACTTTGATTTTGCAAATAACTCTTTTTTAAAAAGCTGCTTTTTCCTTTTATCAGCTGAACTGTCGCTTACCCACATTGCCGGTAATGGTTTTATTCCATCGCAGGAGTTTGTGCAGTTACATTTTTGTGCTTTGGCATCAACTGATAAAGTTTGAAATATTAATCCGGCAAGCGCTGCTAAAAGCAATCGGGTACAATTGTGTTTCATGGTTTAATCTTTAAATGAAAAATACAAAGTAATCAGCCTGCAAGCTCCATAATTACTAACATCTTTTTAACCGTATTTTTCACATCGCGGGTTGGGGATTTTCCCTGAAGGGCCACTCAAAGATTGCTTTATTGGTTTGATGATAAAAAGGCTGAAATAAATAAAACAGGAGATTTCACCCACACCCAAAAATGCCCACAAACCAGTCCTTCCTGCACGAACCTTAAACCTTATACCTGCTTATGTATCTCGCTTGTAAAATGAAATTCGATATCCGGGTTATTGGTGATCTCCGTATTTAAAAACCATTCGCTTTGCGCCAGATACACAGGGTTGCCATCTTTATCAGCTGCGCTGTTCTGTTGCTTAAAGCGAAGGAACTCATCCAGCTTCTTCTGATCTTTACTGGTAAGCCAGCAGGCTTTATAAAAAGGCAGCATTCTAAATTCGCAGGCAGCGCCATATTCATTCAGCAGGCGGTACTGGATCACCTCAAACTGCAGTTCACCCACGCAACCAATAATTTTTTTATTGCCGCCAAACTGCGTGAACAATTGTGCCACGCCTTCATCGGTTAACTGGGTAATGCCTTTTTCAAGCTGCTTGGTTTTCATGGGGTCTTTATTTACCAGTTCCTTAAATATTTCAGGTGAAAAAGATGGAATACCCGTGAAATAAAAATTTTCACCTTCAGTAAGCGTATCACCAATTTTAAAATTGCCGGTATCAAACAAGCCAATCACATCGCCGGGGTAAGCATCTTCAATAACATCCTTACTGCGGGCCATGAAAGAGTAGGGGTTGCTGAAACGAAAATCCTTATCCAGCCTTACATGGTGATAATATTTGTTGCGCTCAAACCTGCCGCTGCATACCCGCATAAATGCAATACGGTCGCGGTGGCGGGGATCGAGGTTAGCATGTATTTTAAATACAAAACCGCTCAGCCTGGGCTCATCCACTTTTACCAGGCGCCTGCTCGTTTCGCGGTTAAGCGGTTCGGGCGCAATCTTAATGAAAGTGTCAAGCAATTCCTTCACGCCAAAATTGTTGATGGCGCTGCCAAAAAAAACCGGCGCCACATGGCCGCTTACATAGTCTTCCACATTCAGCCTGCCATAAACGCCGTCAATCAGCTCTACGTCTTCACGCAATGCATTCGCGTCGCTGCCGCCCACCTTATCATCCAGTATGCTGTCATTCAATTTTTCAATTATTATGCTGTCATCATCTTCGGCAGCTTTTGTATTGGCGGTGAAAAGCAATAAACTTTTTGCATCAAGGTTATACACGCCTTTAAAATCCTTGCCGCTGTTAATGGGCCAGGTCATCGGGTGCAGTTGAATTTTCAGTTCCTTTTCAATTTCTTCCAGCAGGTCAAAACGGTTCTTGCCGTCGCGGTCCATCTTATTAATAAAAACAATCACCGGTGTATTGCGCATACGGCAAACCTCCATAAGGCGGCGGGTTTGTTCTTCCACACCATTTACACTGTCAATTACCAGCACTACACTGTCAACCGCGGTTAAAGTGCGGTAAGTGTCTTCCGCAAAATCCTTGTGGCCCGGCGTATCCAGCAGGTTAATCAGAAAGTCCTTGTATTCAAATGTCATTACACTCGTAGCCACCGAAATGCCACGCTGCCTTTCAATCTCCATAAAATCGCTCGTAGCATGTTTCTTAATCTTATTGCTTTTAACTGCGCCTGCCGTTTGAATAGCGCCGCCAAACAACAAAAACTTTTCGGTTAATGTTGTTTTACCGGCATCGGGATGCGATATAATAGCAAAAGTTCTTCTGCGGCTTATTTCTTTTTCGTTGCTCATTTATATTACCAGTTCAATGTTTCAATCTGATAGCTGATAGCTGATAGCTGATAGCTGATAGCTGATAGCTGATAGCTGATAGCTGATAGCTGATAGCTGATAGCTGATAGCTGATAGCTG